>JARGFZ010000069.1 GCA_029210965.1 bacterium
GCAAGGTGAAGAAGACAGCGGGCAAGCGAAGCTTGGCCTTTAAGGGTGCCACGGGCGTAAGCCCGTGGTAGTTCACTTCAAGCCGGTTTACAATTGGCCCTGTTATTGGCGGGCCCCACGGCGGGACTGCCTGATGGACTCCCAGTGAGTCCATCAGGATTGAGATATCCTATCTCGTGGACTCAATATCACCCTTAAGGTGCCGCAGATGTCCCTCATAAAGGTACTCCAGGGTATTGGCCGCAACCTCCTCAGGTGAGAGTTTGATCCGTGCCACCCCCTCCTCCACCGCTGCTTTGGCCACCGCAGCTGCAACTGCAGGAGGCACCTTGAAATTCATAGCGTGAGGAATGATGTACCCGGGTTCAAGCTTGTCATCAGAAATGAAGTTGGCAATGGCCTCAGCAGCTGCGATCTTCATCCCTTTGGTGATATCGGTAGCCCTGACGTCCAGGGCTCCCCGGAAAATGCCAGGGAAGACAGAGCAGTTGTTCACCTGGTTGGGAAAATCGGACCTTCCTGTAACCACGACCTTGGCACCTGCAGCGTAGGCCTCATCCGGCCAGATCTCCGGTACCGGGTTGGCCATGGCAAAAACCACCGGGTCCCTGGCCATGCTTTTGATCATGTCCTGGGTGACGGTATTGCCCACGGAAAGCCCTATGAAAACGTCCGCGCCTTTCATGACACTGGCAAGATCACCCTTGACGTTGTCCCGATTCGTGATCTGAGCTATCTCTTCCATGATCCTGCTCATCTTTTCTTTTCTGCCCTCAAAGACGGTTCCAAACTCATCGCAAAGGGTTATGTCCTGGGCACCGGCCACCATGAGAAGTTTTGTAACAGCAATGGCTGCCGCTCCGGCCCCGTTCATTACGACCTTGATATCGGACAGTTTCTTGTCCACGATCTTCAGGGAGTTGATCAGGCCCGCGAGGACCACCACAGCGGTGCCGTGCTGGTCGTCGTGGAAGATGGGAATATCCAATTCCTTCTTGAGCCTCTCTTCGATCTCAAAACAACGGGGCGCGGAAATGTCCTCCAGGTTGATTCCGCCGAAGGTGGGGGAGATTGCTTTTACCAACTCAACGATCTCGTCCGCATTCTGGGTGCATATACAGATGGGAAAAGCTTCAACGCCGGCAAAGGTCTTGAAAAGTATTGATTTCCCTTCCATTACAGGGATGGCCGCCCTGGGCCCTATGTTTCCGAGACCGAGGACAGCACTGCCATCGGAGACTACGGCGACCAGGTTGGCCTTGCAAGTCAGGTCGTAGACCTTCTCCGGATGCTTTGACAGGAGCAGGCTTGCCTGGGCCGCTTCCGGTGGAAGGTACAGCCTGTTGAGAATGTACTCATCACGAATGGGGACCTTTACCTTCACCTCCATTACCCCCTGGTACCGGTGGTGCAGATCAATGGATTCCTCATTGATATCCATATTCTTTTTTCGGGGCGGGACCGGAGGCAGTACGGTGTACTCGCTCTCGTACACGATCTTGAGGGTTTTGGCTTCAATGGCGGCGGGGGATACTTCGACTCTGGCATCACCTCTCTCGATGGCCGTTTCAGCAACGACCCTTGCCACTTTTGCAGCCACATGAAAATCGAAGATGGGGAGAACCACGTATCCAGGACTGAGCTTATCTTCCGGGACCAGACCGGCGATGGTCTCCCCCACAGAGAGGTAGGTCGCCTCAGTTATCCTCCAGGCCCTCACGTCCAGAAGACCTCTGAAGATTCCCGGAGCCACGTACACCGAGTTGATCTCGTTGGGAAAATCGGACCTACCTGAGCCCACAACTGCCGCGCCCGCTTTGAGGGCTTCATCGGGCATAATTTCGGGGATCGGGTTTGCAATTGCGAAAACGATGGCGCCCTTCGCCATGCTCTTGACCATCTCCCTGGATACGATACCCGGCGCTGAAAGCCCTATGTAAACATCCGCTCCCACCATCATATCCTTAAGAGAACCCCGTTTTCTGGAGGTATTGGTGTAAAGGGACACCTCCGATTTGGCCCAGTTCGTCGGCTGGGTGCGATACCTGCATATGGAACCGTATCTGTCACACAGGGTGATCTCTTTTGCCCCGGCCGCCAGGAGCAGTTTTGCTGTTGCGATCCCGCCAGCGCCGGCCCCCGAGATCACGATATTGACCTTGCTCAGCTTCTTGCCGACCACCTTGAGAGCATTAAGGACGGCCGCATATACGGCAATGGCCCCGCCGTGCTGTTCACTATGCATTACGGGGATCCTTGTGGCCTTCTTAAGGTTACGTTCCACCGTAAAACACTTGGGGGCAGCAATGTCCTCAAAGACAATTCCGCCGAAGGTAGTGGCCAGTCTGATGCATATCTCCACGATCTCGTCGCAATCCTGGGTGTTCAGGGCAATGGGAAACGCGTCCACTCCCGCGAAGGTCTTGAAAAAAACGGACCGTCCCTCAAGCATGGCGAGCGCCGATTCAGGCCCTGTATTCCCGAACCCGTAAACGGATGAACCGTCGCTGATCACTGCCACGGTGTTTCCGCGACAAGTCAGGTCGTAGGACCTGATGGGATTTTCGGCTATCTCCAGACACGGCGCGGCCACACCTGGTGTATACAGGAGGCTTAATGCTGATGAATCCTTAATGGGGATCTTACTGCCCACACCGATCAGGCCCTGGTTTCTCAGCCTCAGATCCAGACCGTATTGATTTGTGCCTGAACTATCTGTTTTACCCGGCTTCGTCTTCTTCGTGGCCATTACTTCTCCCTTGGAAAAGGATGAAAGCCGTATCAAGCCGGCTCCCAAAAAGACGGGGCCCCATGTCATTCACAAGCGTTGGAGCCTAAATGCGAAAATTAACATCAACCATAATGTTTGGCAACTCTGTTTGGCAACTCCAGCCCACTCCAGCCCGCAGACACTCCAGCCCGCAGCAAACCGCCAATATGCGGGCTGGAGTTGCCAAACAGAGTGTAGAGTGTAGGGTGTAGAGGATAAACATTAAAACAACAAGACCCAAGAGCGTGGATGTTTGTTTGCTGTTCTACTCTGCACTTTGCACCCTGCACTTTGTACTTCTCTGCACTCTACACTTTACACTCTGCACTCCCTACCACCGGGAGGACATCCCCCGCGTCAGGGATTATCACCGGCACCGGCAGTTCCCCCAGGATCTCCCGGGCAGCCTTCAGAGCCTCTTCCATATTATCTGCCGGGATTATCCCCATCCTTTCAACATCTGAACCGTTCAAACGGCTGACAAGTACAGTGGGTACCGATGTAACCCTTAACCACGTGGAAAAGGCTGTCTGCCCGTTTATCTGGTAACGAGCCTCAAGTTCATCCTGCCATTTGCACTGGGAGTGACATCGGTCGAACCAGTCCAGGAGATCCGGGTGACCCGTACCTTCGGCGCAATCAGCGGCAAGTAATACCACGCCATCCCCGGCAACTGCCTGATGTGCAGCAAAGAGCCCTTTGTGGGCCTGAACGAAATTGACATCCCTGGGGTAACCGCCGCTGCCGGCTATCACCAGTCTTGACCGAGCCTGCAGCTCTTTTCTGAACCAGGAATCATGCTTCCGGCAGGCATCCATATGAGCCGCTTCAAGTTCCCCCGCTGAGGCTGCGACGATCATACCTCCAGGCTCTGTGACCACGTTAAGGATAAAAATGGGAGGGATGAAGGTGCAGGCCTGGAGCATCTGTCTGTGAACGGGGTTCTCCATCAGGACACCAGGAGCCAACTCACCCCTCAGTTCGCCGCGCCTCCATGAAACCACTAATTTGTGGTGGGCCTCACACGCCTTCCGGGAGGCAACACCTGGAAGTAACGATTTTCTTCCGCCGCCATATCCGGCAAAATAGTGATAGGTGATCCCTCCCGTAAGAATTACACGATCTGCCTTTGCAACCTCTTCATTGATTTCCACAGGGATCCCGGTATCTGTTGTTCCCAGGAAGATGTTGGATCTCTTATCGTCCGGATCGTGATTGACAATGCGGTACTTATCCCGAACCTTTTCCCCCACCAGTTCGCTCAGTTCCGTATCGGTCAGGGGGCGATGGATTCCAAGGGCTACTATTATAATGACATCCTTCGGGTTGACACCGATTTCGGAAAGCTTCTGCAAGAGAAGGGGCAGGTATTGGCTGACGGAGGCCCGGCGGGTAAGATCCGGGATCACACAGGCAATACGGTCACCTGGGCTGCACAGATCCTGGAGAGTCACATTGCCGAGAGGGTGATCGAGAGCGTGAGTAACTGTTTTTTCGGGATTGGGAACGGGAAACGGCCCGGGGGAGAGGACGGTGGCCCCTTTATTCCACAGGTCCGGTATTTCGATGGAAGATCTACCGTAAGGGAGGGAATACATAGGGTTAGGCTCCGAGGGCTAAATAAAACCGCCTGATACGGAGACACGGGGACTCGGAGACACGGAGGAATTTAAAGAGCCATCTGATCCGGAGACACGAGGACACGGAGACACGGTGTGACAACCGTTTTTTTCTCTCCGCGTCGCCCAATCGCCGCTTCCCCGTGTCTGATTCATTCCCCGCGTTGCTGCGTCGTCGCGTCACCGCGTCGAGTGATCTTTTCACTGCACCGGCATAACCGGCTCAGCCGTTTTAAACTCACTTGGCCACACTACCTCAAAACCGCTTCCCGTCCATTGAAAGAGATAATTGCCAGGATCGTTCTGGTTGGCAAAACCACCCCACTGTCTGAAGCTGATTTTTCCGTAGGGTGTGCTGACTGAGATCCCCTCCAGCGCGTCCCGGACAGGTTCTGGCTGAGCCACACCGGATTTTCTGATGGCCTGGGCCGCAACCAAGACAGCACCATAGGCCTGCGCGCCATGGTAATCAGGCTCCGTCTCAAACCTGGCCAGATAGTTTTCACGGTACCTGATGGCTGACTTGTCCGCTTCCGGAAACCAGAGTGACGGGTTCATAACACCTTCACAGTTTAAACCGCACTGGGCATATGACCCTGCCATAGTGGAAGCCGGAGTCAGGTTGAAAATAACCGCCTTTGGATTACTCTTTCGAAGTTCGGCGATTATCTTGGGCCCATCGGGTGGAAATGCCGTGAGAAATATGGCGTCCGGTTCAGCCGCAGCAACCTGGGAGTACAGTGACTCCAGATCCCGGGAACCCGTCTCGAATTTCCATTCACCGGAAACGGTCCATCTCGATTCACGGGCCGCCTGTTTTACTGTTCGGGCCATGGCGTCCCCATAATTTGACTGTTCCGTAATGAGGACGACCCTGCTCCCGTTAATGCCAGATCTGTAAAAATCCAAAGCTGCCACAGGATACCTGGAACGGGGTGGCGCCACTCTGAATACAAAGCGGTCATCCTGAAGGGTTATAGCATCTTCCGATCCCGTTACCACAATGAGGGGGATCCTCATTTGCTCACACTTATCGGCCAGACCAGCCGCAACGCTTGAACTGAAACCGCCAAGCACAACAGCGTACTGTTTATCATTGACAAAATGGTCGACAATGACTCGAGCGTTCCGGGTCTGCCCTCCCGAGTCCCGGACATCCAGTTCCAGCAACTCTCCGTTTATCCCACCCCTGGCATTGATCTCCTCGGCGGCCAGGATCATGGAATTTTTCTGCATATGGCCGAAGGCGGCATGGGTCCCCGACATGGGTAATATGACCCCAATGGCCACCCCTTGAGCCCTGGTCAAAACAGGCGAAAAAAGCATGGCTACTAAAGACAGTGCCAGAAAAAAAGATGTCGTCCTGGATCGGCAGTTCATAATGGCTTCACTTGGGAACTGACCCGGCCATGGAAGCTGCCAGTCTCAACGCCTCCATAAGACTTCCCGGGTCAGCCAGACCCTTTCCTGCGATATCGAAAGCAGTACCGTGGTCAACCGATGTTCTGATGATGGGAAGTCCGAGGCTCACGTTCACTCCCGAATCGAAAGCAAGAAGTTTAAGGGGAATGTGTCCCTGATCGTGGTACATGGCAATGATCGCATGGTACTTACCGCGGTGCATTTTCAAAAACACCACATCTGGAGGGACAGGGCCTTCGACCCTGATCCCCCTGCCACGGGCAAGCTTAATAGCGGGTGTGATGATACGCTCCTCCTCATCACCGAAAATACTTCCCTCCCCCGCGTGAGGGTTCAGGCCGGCCACAGCGAACAGGGGACTTTTGATGCCCATTTTTTTGAGCGCCTCATCCCCAAGCTGCAGTACTCTCAGGATCCTTTCTTTAGAGATGTCACCAGGAACCTGGGACAGAGGTATGTGTGTCGTAACATGAAGGACCCTCATGGCGCCGGCGGCAAGCATCATGACGGTGTCATCAGCTCCGGTCCGTTCAGCCAGCAATTCTGTGTGACCCGGATACATATATCCTGCCAGCTGAAGTGATTCCTTGTTGATCGGCGCGGTTACAATCGCGTCCACGGTCCCCTCCATAGCCAGATCAATGGCCTTCACAACACACCGATAGGCGCACTCTCCGCTCTGTACACTGAGTTGGCCGAAGGGTATGGACGGATTGGCAAGACCAACATTCAGGACAGGAACAAGGTTGTCACTGTCTGCCTTGCAGGGGTGGTCCACGACCTTGTAACGGGTTGAACTGCCTGCCTTCCTCGCACCCGCTTTAAGACGCTCGAGATCACCTACAACCAGGCAGTTCCGGGTAAAGGTCTCTTCCTCGAGAGCCAGCGCAATAATCTCGGGGCCGACACCGGAAGGATCGCCCATGGTGATAGCAAGGAGCGGCTGGGTCCCTCGAGTGTTTGATTTCCTTTTCATGCTTCGCGCCTTTTCAAATGACCTCCGGTTTGACGAAGCTGGTAAGTGAGCCGATCCCTTCAACTGTCACCGTCACCTCATCACCGGGACTGAGGGGACCAACACCTGAAGGAGTTCCAGTGGCGATAATGTCACCGGCATACAAAGTCATGGCCGCGCTAACATACTCAACGATATAGTAAGGGTCGAACAGCATGGTGGAGGTGTTGTCATCCTGCCTGAGCTCTCCATTGACATGGGTCATCACCCGAACAGCTGCCGGGTCCAGATCTGTCTGGATCCAGGGTCCTGCGGGGCAGAATGTGTCGAAGCTCTTCGCCCTCGAGAACTGCCCGTCCTTCTTCTGCAGATCTCTAGCGGTGACATCGTTCAAAGCAGTGTATCCAAAGATGACATCCCGTGCCTGGTCTCTGCTGATTCTTCGGCACTTCCTGCCAACGACGATGGCGAGCTCCCCTTCGAAATCCACACGCTCGGACTCGGGGGGTAGAAGAATGTTTGCATTGTGCCCGATCATGGCAGACGGGGCTTTGAGGAAGATGAGCGGTTCATCAGGGAATGGGCTTCCCAATTCCCTGATGTGACCCTCGTAGTTCCACCCAATGGCGACAACTTTGGAAGGACATACCGGAGCGAGAAGACTCACTTCGGAAAGGGGAAACCTTTCCCTGGCTGGTTCGATCCCCTCAAAGGGCGGGGATTTTAGTGTAAGGATCGTATCCCCTTCGACCAATCCCCAGCAGGTTTTCATTTCAGAGGACGAGGTTAGCGCATTGTTATTTGAAAGTAATTGAAACCGGGCGATGAGCATAGGAAACTTCCCGCTTTTAAGTTTACGGTTCACAGTTCACGGTTTACAGTCCACTGCCCAGCGTCCACTTAAGGGCTTAACTGTTGATAGAGTCGCAAAAAGTCCAATCCGGGACTTTTCGCTCCACGGAAAGGGAAAAGCGTCGTTTTCCCTTTCCTTA
>JARGFZ010000070.1 GCA_029210965.1 bacterium
TGCAGCCTTCATGTGGCTGCACTGTGGTAAATTATCTTTCATCGCTTTTATAGGAATGGTTCCTTAACTCCTAATTAAGATTCTCTCAATAACCTCTGTGAGCTCAGTGGTAAAAAACATCATCCTTATTGTAACCGTTATTTCCCCCCAGATTTAATTTCCTCTGTGTCCTTTGAGCCTTTGTGGTGAAAGCATCTTTTTCTATAGTAACCCCGCTTAACTCTGTTCCTCTATGGTAAATCAGCCTTCCGGGCTTTGGGCTTACGCCTCACCAAAAGCGAGGCGTACAAATTCTTCAAGCACCTCCCCTGCCTTGCCAAGAACAGTGGCTGAAGCAGAACCTGTAAGGGGTGTAGGGTCGAGGTTGACCTCCAGAACATACCCGCCGTTTCCGAGGGCCGCATAAGCAAGGGAGGCTGCAGGTTGAACAACATTGGATGTCCCGGCAACGATGAGGAAATCGGATCTCCCCGATGCGATATAGGCCTGTTCAAGAAGCCTGACGTTCAGACTTTCACCGAACCAGACAACGTTGGGACGCATCTGCCCCTGACACAGCTCGCAGGTTACCAACCCTTTCTGACCATGAAGGGTTATGATCGCGGCGCACACCGAACAGCGGGCATGATGCAGATCGCCGTGGATCTGAAAGACATTTTTACTGCCTGCCCTCAGGTGAAGGCCGTCCACATTCTGAGTGATAAGTGTGAAATCAGGGATCCGTCTTTCCAGTTCGGCTATGGCGAAATGAGCAGGGTTAGGCGAAAGCTCCCTTACAAGGTTACGGCGCCAGTGGTACCAGTCCCAAACGAGCTCGGGATCCTTTTCAAAAGCCTGAGGCGTGGCAAGCTGTTCCGGACGGTGATCTTTCCATAATCCGTCCTTCCCCCGAAATGTTGGTACTCCACTCTCGGCGGAAACACCGGCACCGGTGAGGACCACCAGACACTGCGACCCGCGGAGCTTCTCGACCACCTCATCATGGGGTCGGCCGGCCATATCTTCCACGATCGATTACTCTACACATGTCATGGAAAGGACGTTCCTCGAAAATATTGCCTGTTTATCTTTATCGCTGACCTTCAGTTTATGAACCCGATCAATGCTCCATGACGGGCTGCCGTAAGGGTAATCGGATCCGCAAAGGAATTTCCCGGCCCCGTATTCACGGATCAACCCTTCACTGATACCGGCCAGGCTGATATCGAAACGGACATTAGGTTTATGTCCAACAGCTGCCAGGATTCTCTCGGAACCGCCGTTCAGTCCCCCCATGTGGGGAATTATTATCTTTACATCGGGGTATAAATCCACGAACTGGACTGTGACATCAAAGTGTTCTTCGAAGTTAACCGGGACGCCCATATCCATGACCTTGTCCATAAGGGCACTCATCCTCGACTCCGTAAGGGCATCATGTACCTGGCCCTCGTTCATCCCCAGATAGGTCCCTCCAAAATCGTGACCAGGCGTGAACCAGCAGTGCCATTTTATCCCGCGGTAGGGTTCCAGCACTTCCGGATCAGGGATATGGGGGAAGGGGCGATTCTGGCTGTAGGCGTTTCCGCCCACATAGAAAAAGGGAATGTGGCCGTTTTCTGAAGCCATCTCGAGGACATACTGGTTATCTCCCGGGATATCGGAACTTTCGGGATCGGCAAAAATCACAGCCCTGTCCACACCTGCGCGATCCAGGACTTTCTGGACCTCATCCATGAGCAAGTGACGGCGTCCGATATGAACGTGGGCATCGATTATTTCCATGACGATCTCCCTTTGTTAAATGCCGTGATTCGTGACACGTGACTCGTGATTAGAAAAACCATGGACTATCCAAAGTCATCACGTGAGTAATATCATATGGATGTTTCAACGAATCACAAATTTCGAATCACTAATTACGGCTTCAAACTGGTACATACTTCGCCGATGCCGTTTCCGATTCGTTCACCGTCACCGAAACCACCGTGACAGATTGGGGGTCGATGGCCTCGCTGACTTTATGCCAAATAAACCGTGCAATGTTCTCCGAAGAGGGGCTTGAGCGGGAGAATTCAGGGTGCTCGTTAAGATCCGAGTGGTCCAGTTGAGCCAGAACCGTTTTTAGTATCTCCTTAAGATCGCCAAAGTCCATCAGCATCCCTGTTTCATCCAGGCGATCACCGGCCACCTCGAGGCTCACTCCAAAATTGTGCCCGTGGAGTGATTCGCACTTGCCTCCGCTTCCTGCCAGCCGGTGGGCGGCTGCAAACCCGTCCTTGATCGTTAGTCGGTAAATCATTTTCCCAGATCTCCATTCAGGCTGTAAACAATGAGATCGTAGCGAATCTTCAAAGTACTGAGCCAACGATCTCTTTCCTTACGGTAGGTGGATTGTAAAAGTTCGGACCTGACCGATTCCCAGACCTCGTATATCGTGGCATCCCCCCAGCGATCCTGATCCTCCTCATAAGCTTTTTCAATATCGGACGGGAGGATATTTACGAAGAACTGAATGCGGCTTTCCGTGTAAAGAGATACCAGAAGCGCACGGTTCAACATTTCCAGAACCTCTTCTTCATCGATACCCCACATTTGAAGTTTTTTCTCATAATCCTCTTTGCTTGCATACCTGAGGAGGTAGCCCTGGTAGGCTCCCTCGGACTGACCTGCAATTAAACGGAAACCACCTACCTCCTCCACCTCTTTGAGTATGAGCAGGCGGTTCAGGTAGGCTTCCAGCAACTGGCCAAAGTCAGCTCCCAGGTGAGATGATCCCAGAAGTCCAAGATCCATTTCCATGAGAACATCCGTCTCCAGAATGGGTGCGCCGTTTATGGTAGCAACGATGCTGTCGACGCGTGTCCACTCGCCGGGATCTGTACCCTGGGCCATAGCAATGACGGGGCTTAGCAGCAGAAAGGGCAGCAGGTAGATCATTCGCATTCCGATGGCCTTGAATATTCGCATCAATATTTCTCGCTTCCAGGTGACCAGTAATCTGTGATCGGTGATCAGTAAACATTACTTAGTATAGTACCGAATGGAGGAAGCCGAAACCCAAAACACTCGAAATCCGATTTGGATTTCGAGTCTCATCATTCGTTGACACATCGGTATGTGGTCGGTTATTTTAGAGCCCATGAAACTAGCCTGTGTCCTTTGTCAAAAAGAGTACGTGTTTGACCCTGATAAGATCCCTGATGGCGGTTTCCGCATCGGCTGCGGTGTTTGCGGTGCGAAATACACTGTTGTGCTGCCCGACGGCTGGAAAACCTTCGGGGCACAACCTGCCCCTGCCATTTCGGGGAGTTCAGAAGCGAGCCAGGAGGCAGGCCAGGACCTGAACCAGGTTGCAGTCCCGGACGAGAAGTATATCCTCATGGCCGACGATACCGCTTTCTTCAGGGCCCTGATGTCAGATCTCCTGACGAAACAGGGCTTCAAGGTCAAGACAGCTGGGGATGGAAGAGAAGCCCTGAACATCTTCCTGGCATCACCTAAATCATTCATGCTGCTGCTTTTAGACCTCCAGATGCCCAAGCTTTCCGGTTTCGGTGTCCTCGAGGAATTAAAGGGCCTTGAGGGCTATGTCCCCCCGATAATAGTCATGACGGGAGTCCACGACAGCCACGAGGACATCAAGATCGTCCGCGACATGGGGGCCTCGGGGTTCCTGGACAAGAGCCTGGACCCGTCGGTAGCCGTGGAGCGGATCAAAATGGTTATGGCGGAGCATGAGGGGAAGTAAGAACGGTACCCACTACCCGGTAAAAACAAATACTGGATTCCGGAAGACTTACGTGTCCAAGTATCTACGTGCCTAAGTATCTACGTGCCCAAGTATCTACGTGCCTGAACCGCTTCTTCCCCCCTGTTTCGCTTTTTCTCAGACTTTCTCCGTGTCCTCCGCCTGCCCTGAGCTTGTCGAAGGGTGACCTCCGTGGTGAAAACACCGCCTTCACAGGGACCGCGCCTTCCTGAGATTCCGGTTTTCTCTGCGGCTCCGCGTCTCCGCGAGAGGCAGCCTTTAGACGCTTTTACAGGAACCGCGCCTTCCCAGAATTCAGACTTTCTCTGTGTCCTCAATAACTCAGTGGTAAAAAAACATCGCTTTAATAGAAACCGGGATTGCTTCGGCCATGTCAATACTCGGGCCTCGCAATGACATGGTGCGACTGGATTCCGGACAACCCCGCCCCTTGCGTTGGCTTCCGGAATGACGGTGGGGATGGTTGTGGTTCGCCTTCCCCCGCGTCCCCGTGTCTCCGCGTCCCCGTGTCTGCTCCTCCGCGTGAGGCAGCCCTGACCGCCTTTACAGGAACCGCGCCTCTCCTTCCCCCGCGTCCCCGTGTCTCCGCGTCTCCCCGTCCGCTCTTCCCCCTGGATTCCGGGTCGTTGCCCGGAATGACCCGGGTACTCATTTCCCGGAAGAGCCTGAATTCGCGCTATTTGCAAACTATCTTGCGCACTTATTAGTAATAAGTCCCTTGACAGATAAAACCCCCAAAAGTACTATAGATGTACAATTGTACATCTCGCCGGGATCAAGGTATATGGAAATCGTAGTCGATACATCAGTAATTATAGCCGTCATCGTCAACGAAAGTCGGAAAGGACAGCTGGTAGAGATGACCAGAGGGGCATCCCTTCACGCACCCTCCTCTCTTCACTGGGAAATGGGCAACGCCTTTTCTGCCATGTTCAAACGAAACCGCATTGATCTGTCGCAGGCTCTCAAAGCACTTACTTCCTACAAAACAATTCCTGTTCGCTTTCACGATGTCGACCTTAAAAGTTCTCTGGAACTATCGGATACCCATGGGCTGTACGCCTACGATGCCTATTTTCTTACCTGTGCCATGAAAGTTAACAGCCCCCTTCTGACTTTGGACGCTTCACTGGCGGATGCTGCCGATAGGGCGGGGATAGCTGTCCTGGAGGTGTGAGATGAAAGTTTATACGTTTTCGGAAGCAAGACAAAAACTCGCCTCGGTTCTAAACCAGGCAAAGGAAGAGGGAGAAGTGAGAATCTGCCGGAAAGATGGCAGCTCATTTATTGTCAAACCGGCTATCTACGAGGAATCACCTCTTCAGACAGATGGAGTCCATTCATCCCTTTCGGCAGAAGAGATAGTTGAATATGTCAGGGAAGGAAGGGAGAGAGGCCCGAAGGGCAAGATCTAGTTCTGGTTTCTGGTTCTGGTCCTAGTCCAAATAGCGGAATTCAAAATTCAGGAAACCAGGGGAAACAACGGTTGCTATGAAAGCGATCAAAGCTTTAACGCAGGGTGGCGCAGAGCGGCCAATTATGGCCGCACCGCCAGCCTTCGCTGAAGCTACGCCCCGGCAAGCAGAGTTTCGCAGAGTAAACCTTTAACCTGGGTTTGGACCGGTTGCTATTAAGGCGATGTTTTTTACCACAGGGTACACCCGTCTACGCTTAGGGGCGTCGCTGGTAGCTATGCCCTCACAAGTCAGCTTCGCCGTAGCGGGCAGGGTTTCACAGGGTAAACCTTAATTCTGGTTAAGGCACGGTTGCTATAAAGGCGACTTTTTTCACCACTGAGTTATTGAGGACACTGAGAAGGGCTTAAATCTCAGGATCATCTTCGAGGTTTTCAAGCTTTATGCTTATACGCAATCAGAAATAGCAGCCCACCTGGGATTACACCGAACTACCACCAGCAAGATCGCCAGCAAAACCAACTGAACGTGTCAGACACACCACAATTCACTGCCTGACACCAATCACGCACACTACCTTATTCTTCTTCCCCCTTGAGGGGGGAAGACCGAGATGGGGGTGAAAGCAAACGAGGACCAGGAATCCAGCCTGGAATTAGCAAAACATCAGACAGCAGGACCTGACCCCACGGGGGTGTCCCCTTGCTCCCCTCGACAGGCTCCCCTCGACAGACTCCCCTCGACAGGCTCGGGACAGGCGGGACAGGCGGGACAGCGGTAGGGGCGGGGCATCACGCCCTTCGATCACGCCGCCGGCGTGACTCAGGGCAGGCGGCCTGTCCCAAAAAGTTTCGCGTTCCATCTCCCGGTCCGAAAGGTTTCGGTAAAACTGGAGGACGGCCGTTATCGCCACAGTACATCGACTCAAACATGGAATTGTCAATGATCGGCGTGATGATCTCCCGGAACTTGCGGTAGAAGCTGTCCTCCGGGATCAATTCCTCACAGACGGAATCGGTGTCGTAGAAGCTCCTCTGGTGGTAGCGGGAGATGAGCATAGAATTTACTCCCTCGATAGATGATGGTTGGTAAATTCTCAAGCTCAAAATATCAGTTGTTAACGAGAAATTTGACTAAAAAAATAACCTCCAATCAATCCCAAACCAGTCATGATGGCTGTGTGCTATTTGTAGTTGAAATTTGACGAAGCGGCCCTCTTAATGGAGGAATGGAAGGTGCAAGCCAAACCATTTCTCTCACGAAAGGAGCCGCTTCATGAAGAGGG
>JARGFZ010000071.1 GCA_029210965.1 bacterium
AAATTCGGTGAAAGCCGAATCCTCCAAGAGCTTGCTCGAGGACACTGTAACAGGTGGTGCATGGCTGTCGTCAGCTCGTGTCGTGAGATGTTGGGTTAAGTCCCGCAACGAGCGCAACCCCTATCCTATGTTGCCAGCGGTTCGGCCGGGGACTCATAGGAGACTGCCGGGGATAACTCGGAGGAAGGTGGGGACGACGTCAAGTCATCATGCCCCTTATGGCCAGGGCTGCACGCATGCTACAATGGCCGATACAACGGGCAGCGATCCAGCGATGGTGAGCGAATCCCTTAAAGTCGGCCTCAGTTCGGATTGGAGTCTGCAACTCGACTCCATGAAGTCGGAGTCGCTAGTAATCGTGGATCAGCAAAGCCGCGGTGAATGCGTTCTCGGGGATTGTACACACCGCCCGTCACGTCACGAAAGTCGGCAACACCCGAAGTCAGTGGTCCAACCTTATGGGAGGAAGCTGCCGAAGGTGGGGTCGGTGATTGGGACGAAGTCGTAACAAGGTAGCCGTACGGGAACGTGCGGCTGGATCACCTCCTTTCTAAGGAGCAAACTGAATCTGCACGACGGATTCGATGTGTGAGTAGCAAAGCAATACACAGAGTTTTCGTTAGAAAACTCGAATGTGATGCAAAGCATCACACGCTCTTAGGTTGATGTACTGATTATTCGATTCTCTCGAGATCTCTCGCAGGAGGAGGTAACTCCCCGGAGAGGTCGCCGGAGAGTCGGGCACACTGTTTAGTTGTGAGGGAGTCTGATGGCCCTTGGCCATCAGATGGGAGTTCCTACCGGGACTCCACCCTTATCGCGATGATGTTGCTTCGGCTTCATCGAGCGAGAGCCCGAGTTCGGCAAGGCCGAACTCGAAACCTGCCGGCGTTGAGCCGGCAGGCGGCACCTTGAGAACTGCATAGCGAGCACTAATGTCTTGGATTCTTTACGTCCAAGCTACTAAGGGTCCACGGTGGATGCCTTGGCGTTAGGAGCCGATGAAGGACGTGGCAGGCTGCGAAAAGCCTCGGGAAGCTGTCAAGCAAGCGTAGATCCGAGGATGTCCGAATGGGGAAACCCGGCTGGGGTAATGCCCAGTCACTCCGGTCTGAATATATAGGGCCGGTAGAGGGAACTAGGGGAATTGAAACATCTCAGTACCCTGTAGGAAAAGAAAGCAAAAGCGACTCCCTGAGTAGTGGTGAGCGAAACGGGAAAAGCCTAAACCAGTGCGGTGTCAAAGCCCGACGGCGTTGCCGTACTGGTGTTGTGGGAGCCATCTGATAACTCGTCGGAGTTGTCAAGGAGTTACAAAATCAGGTGATAGTCGAACCAGGCTGGAAAGCTTGGCCGCAGAAGGTAAGAGCCCTGTAGACGAAATCGCACTGATCTCCTGATGGAGTTCCCAAGTATCACGGGGGATATCCCGTGTGAATCTGCGAGGACCACCTCGTAAGGCTAAGTACTTCCTAACGACCGATAGCGGACAAGTACCGTGAGGGAAAGGTGAAAAGCACCCCGGTGAGGGGAGTGAAATAGAACCTGAAACCGTGGACTTACAAGCAGTGGGAGGGATCTTCGGATCCTGACCGCCTGCCTTCTGAAGAATGAGCCGGCGAGTTATTGGTGTGTGGCAAGGTTAAGGCGTATGCCGTAGCCGCAGCGAAAGCGAGTCTGAATAGGGCGTACAGTCGCATGCTATAGACCCGAAGCCGAGTGATCTATCCATGGGCAGGGTGAAGCGAGGGTAAGACCTCGTGGAGGCCCGAACCCACCTAGGTTGAAAACTGGGGGGATGACCTGTGGATAGGGGTGAAAGGCCAAACAAACTCGGTGATAGCTGGTTCTCCCCGAAATAGCTTTAGGGCTAGCGTCACGCGTTCCGCATTGGGGGTAGAGCACTGATTGGGCAAGGGGGCCGACAAGCTTACTAACCCCAGTCAAACTCCGAATCTCAATGCGCTAGAGCGTGGCAGTCAGACTGTGGGGGATAAGCTCCATGGTCGAAAGGGAAACAGCCCAGACCGCCAGCTAAGGCCCCTAAGTGTGTACTAAGTGGGAAACGATGTGGAGTCGCCCAAACAGCCAGGAGGTTGGCTTAGAAGCAGCCATCCTTTAAAGAGTGCGTAACAGCTCACTGGTCGAGTGATTCCGCGCGGAAAATGTAACGGGGCTCAAGTACACCGCCGAAGCTGCGGATTTCCGTCAATAGCTCGGCCCTTTTCCTTCGGGAACTGGGTCTAGGCGACGGGAGTGGTAGGGGAGCGTCGAGCAGCCCATGAAGCGGCGGCGGAAGCCAGCCGTGGAGGCTGTTCGAGTGCGAATGCCGGCATGAGTAGCGAAAGAGGAGTGAGAATCTCCTCCGCCGAATGTCCAAGGGTTCCTGGGGAAGGCTCGTCCGCCCAGGGTTAGTCGGGACCTAAGGCGAGGCCGAGAGGCGTAGTCGATGGACAACTGGTTGATATTCCAGTACCACCATATGCGCGTTCAGGCTGAACCCAGTTTGCTAAGGAAAGCCCTTCGGGGCCTACCGACCCAACTGGTATTAGGCCAGCAATGGAGTGACGCGGAAAGGTAAGCAGACCCGGGCGTTGGTTGACCCGGGGTAAACGTTTAGGGCGAGGGCCAGGTAAATCCGGACCTCATTAAGCCTGAGGCGTGATGCCGACCCGTTTTAGGGGAAGCTGCCGATCCTATGCCGCCTAGAAAACCTTCTAGCGAGTTCGTATGGTGCCCGTACCCCAAACCGACACAGGTGGACAAGTAGAGAATACTAAGGCGATCGAGATAACTCTGGTTAAGGAACTCGGCAAATTGGTCCCGTAACTTCGGGAGAAGGGACGCCCCGGTAAAGTCGAGGACTTCGCGTCCAAAGGCTTGAGGGGGCCGCAGTGACCTGGCCCAAACGACTGTTTACTAAAAACACAGCAGCGTGCTAAGTCGCAAGACGATGTATACGCTGTGACGCCTGCCCGGTGCCGGAAGGTTAAGGGGAAGGGTTAGCTTCGGCGAAGCTCTGAACTTAAGCCCCGGTAAACGGCGGCCGTAACTATAACGGTCCTAAGGTAGACGCACTCTTAGTGCAGAGTGCCTGCCCCCCGCAGCAGTGATGTTGCGGTGTGCAGCTGGCTATATGCTGGAAACCCCGTGTATCTGACGGTACTCGTTTGTGTCACACCCATCTGAGATGGTGGTGATATGGACAGTGAAAATCCGTTCAGTGCGGACAATCAGCAGGAAAGGCCAGGGATTGAGCAGTGGGTCGTCGGGTTCACCGACGGCGAAGGCTGTTTCTCGATATCGGTAGTGCGGAATCGAGGCTGTCGGCTCGGTTGGCAAGTCCAACATGAGTTTTCAGTCACACAACTCGCACCATCACGTTCCGCTCTGGAGCTCCTCAGGGAGTTCTTTCGATGCGGAACGATTATCGAGAATCGCCGGAACGACGATCACCGGCACGATCTGGCTCGCTTCTCCGTGAAGCGTCGCTCAGATCTAGTCGGAACGATTGTTCCGTTTTTCGAACAGCACCCACTCATTACCGCGAAGCAACGCGATTTCACGTTGTTCTCGGACGTCATCGACAAGATGATGGCCGGTGAGCATCTCACTGAAGGCGGGTTGCGGCTGATAGCGATGATTACCGAGCGTATGAATCGACAGCAGCGGTCTCAGTTCCTGGAATCCTCAGAGGCCATACGCCAGCCGGCTCACGTCCGATAGTGAGTCGATGATATGGTCCGAGCCCTATGGCGACATAGGGAGCAACTCGAGCGAAATTCCTTGTCGGGTAAGTTCCGACCTGCACGAATGGCGTAACGATTTGGGCACTGTCTCAACCAGAGACTCGGCGAAATTGCATTGTGAGTAAAGATGCTCACTACCTGCGACAGGACGGAAAGACCCCGGAACCTTTACTGCAGCTTGGCATTGGAGTCTGGTATACGATGTGTAGGATAGGTGGGAGACTGCGAAGCAGCGGCGCTAGTCGTTGTGGAGTCAACCTTGGAATACCACCCTTCGTGTATAGGGCTTCTAACCTCGATCCGTTATCCGGATCAGGGACATTGCCTGGCGGGCAGTTTCACTGGGGCGGTGGCCTCCTAAAGAGTAACGGAGGCGCCCAAAGGTCCCCTCAGTCTGGTCGGCAATCAGACGGCGAGTGCAAGGGCACAAGGGGGCTTGACTGCGAGACCTACAAGTCGAGCAGGGACGAAAGTCGGGCCTAGTGATCCTACCGTGGCGTGTGGAAGCGCGGTAGCTCAACGGCTAAAAGGTACTCCGGGGATAACAGGCTTATACCCCCCAAGAGTCCATATCGACGGGGGTGTTTGGCACCTCGATGTCGGCTCGTCGCATCCTGGGGCCGGAGCAGGTCCCAAGGGTCGGGCTGTTCGCCCGTTAAAGCGGCACGCGAGCTGGGTTTAGAACGTCGTGAGACAGTTCGGTCCCTATCCGTCGCAGGCGCAGGAGATTTGAGAGGAGCTGTCCCTAGTACGAGAGGACCGGGATGGACGAACCTCTGGTGTGCCAGTTGTTCTGCCAAGAGCACGGCTGGTTAGCTACGTTCGGACGGGATAAGCGCTGAAGGCATCTAAGTGCGAAGCCCACCTCGAGATGAGATCTCCCACCGGATTAACCGGGTAAGGCCCCTGGTAGATGACCAGGTAGATAGGCCGGAAGTGGAAGCGCAGTAATGCGTGGAGCTGACCGGTACTAATCGGCCGAGGGCTTGGATTAGAATTCATGACTTAGTGCTCGCTATGGAGTGCTCAGGGTGACCTGAGTGCGCGGATTCATCGGCCTGCGGCCTCCGAATCCGATAGATTTGTCCGGTGGCGATAGCGGCGGGGAACCACCCGTTCCCATTCCGAACACGGAAGTTAAGCCCGCCAGCGCCGATGGTACTTGGGGAGCAATCCCCCGGGAGAGTAGGTCACCGCCGGACATTATTTTCGAGGGCCGTCCTTTTTGGGCGGCCCTCACTTATGAGCAAGGAGCAGACAGTTGTCGGGACCACGTGGGGGAGACCGTCGAGGAGATCGACGGGATTCGCAACCCCGAAAGCAATCCGGAGATCGGCGCGAATCCTCTGACCGGCAACGAGACGGCTCGAAGACTCGCGGCAAGCCTGCAGGCGAACGCAAGCCGCCCAAGAGCCAGACCGCGGTCGGAACCGGCTCAGATCTACCTCGCTGGCTCCGCGACGAGATCGTCCGTTCCACAAAGAAGGATCGCCGCGATGCCACCCTCAATTTGTTGAGTGCCGCCGCCGGATCGTTCGAGGAAGGCCGGTACCCGGCAGCCAGGAAGAAACTCCTCGAAGCAAAGGCGCTGTCACCTCAGCCGGGAGCGATACGAGAGCTTCTGGCCCTGTCCTGCTATCGAATGGGGCTGTGGCAAGAAGCGCTCCGAGAAATCCGCACCTTTCGGCGCATCACCGGCGACACGACCCACATGGCGATTGAGATGGATTCGCTGCGAGCGCTCGAGCGTTTAGATGATGTGCACTCGACCTTTGAGATGTTCCTCGAACTCGGAGGATCGAACGCGGCCGAAGCGGAAATCAGGGTCGTGTATGGATCATTCCTCCTCGACCAGGGCGACAATCGAAAGGCATGGGAGGTCACCCGTCCGCGCCGGCTTTCCAAGGACGCTCCTGAGTGGGAAATCCGACGCTGGTATGTTGCGGCGCGGGCCGCGGCCAGGCTCGGCGACAAGGCGACGGCCAAACAGATCGCCGCCGCCATCGAAGGGATAGATCCTTCGCTTCCGGGGCTGGAAGCTCTTCACGGCGAGATCGCTTAACCGGCTCATCGGATTTCAGCGGGGTGTAGGGGTTCCCGGTTGATTAGGAGGGCTCTGCCAATCTGATGGTTACTACGCCTTCAGACTGGAGAGCCCCTTGGAAACGAACCCTATCCGTGTGTGCGAGCTGCTGGTGGGACTGCCCGACGTGACCGTGTTGGGTGTCGACGATCTGGCTGGTGGGCCGATCCGGGTTTATGTCGAATCCCGGATGTCACGGCCGTCGTGTGTGGAGTGTGGGACGGTGGCGGTGGTGAAGGACCGGGCAACGGTGGAACTGGTTGATCTGCCTGCTTTCGGCCGTCAGTCCCGGCTGGCGTGGCGCAAACACCGTTTCAGGTGTCCGCATTTCCCGTCTCGCCGGAAAGCTGCTGAAAGACCGTCTGTTAACCGACATTTCTGTGGCTCACAAGGGAGAAGT
>JARGFZ010000072.1 GCA_029210965.1 bacterium
CGGTTCATCGGACCCAAAACGAAAAAACAGCCTCTCAGACACTTCGACCGGAGGCCGGCCAAAACCAATCTCGGATTTCGGGGCACTTAGTCCCATTGACACCGAAAAATAACCGATGGTATATTGCACATTTCATGGGGAGGGGTATGTGCGAGATAAAACCGAAGCAATACAGGTCAAATGTCCCATCTGTGATCACACCGAGATTGTTTATATCCCACAGGAAGAAATTCCCCGATGTCCCATCGACGACGTTCAAATGGTGATCTGCGAGCTTCTCGGCGAAGGGAAATCCTATTGAGGCCGGGTCTGATCCGTGATGCCGGCACTTTATTCCGGACGATTAATAAGGAGGAAGCATGAAACGTTTTACAATTGCTACTGCATGTATCCTGTCCGTGTGCCTGCTGGCCCTTCCGGTCTTCGCGGCAGACAACAGCCTCGCTGAAAAATCCACCCTTCATTCCATACTGAAATCCGGCAAACTCCGTGTCGGAATGGAACCCGGATACATGCCCTTCGAGATGCAGAATAAGGAGAGCAAGGTCGTCGGTTTTGACGTGGACATGGCCAAGCTGATGGCCAGGGAAATGGGTGTTGAGCTGGAACTGGTGCCTACCGGGTGGGACGCCATTATCGGATCCCTCCTCACCGACAAGTTCGATATTATCATGAGCGGTATGACTGTCACCCAGCAGCGAAACCTGAAGGTCAACTTCGCCGACCCCTATATTATCGTGGGCCAGACGATCCTTCTCAGCAAAAAACTTGAGGGCACCGTTAAAAGTTACAAAGATCTCAACGATAAAAAATATACGGTCACCTCCAAACTCGGCACTACCGGGGAGCAGGCTGTGAAGAAGAACATTCCCCGAGCCAACTATAAAAGCTTCGAGACCGAGCCGGAAGCTGCCCTTGAGGTGATCAACGGGAAAGCAGATGCCTTTGTCTATGACCTCCCCTACTGTGTCGTTTTCTACGCCCAGAAGGGCGCAGGCAAACTGGTTTTTCTGGATGAGCCCTTCACCTTCGAGCCCCTTGGCTGGGCGATCAAGCAGGGTGACCCTGACTTCCTGAACTGGCTCAACAACTTCCTTGCCCAGGCCAGGGGTGACGGCCGCTATGACAAGATCTACCAGCGGTGGATCACCGGCACCGACTGGATCAGGGATGTTCAGTAGAGACCACTCATAAAGACATGGGTTCGGGGGGCTGACATAGCCCCCCGAACCTTGTTAAACAGTAGTCAAAGTCATCAACGCGCCCCGAGGGGGGCGCCCGGATCAGTGAACAGCCGCGCCTGGGAGAGGCGCCCGGATCGAGTGCCAAAGGCTGTGTGTTCGATCCGTGAGGGAACCGAAAACCACGCTTTTCGGTTCCCGTTAAGCCAAAGTCCCGCACAGACTTTGGCGATATATAAGCAGTCACCGTAAGGAAAGCGGAAATGACACTTTTCGCTTTCCGAGGAGCAAAAAACCACTCATGGATTTTTTGCGACCCTGACATAGTTACGGAGAGAGCTATTGGATGCCTTAAAAGATCTTTTTCATAACGCGCGGTTCCGCCACTCACTCTCCTGGATCGCCCTTTTCGTGATCCTTACAGGTTTCCTCGCCGGAACCGTCATTACCACCAACAAAGTCGACTACATCTGGCGATGGGAACAGATTCCAAGGTACATCCTTTTTAAGGAAACAATCGAAGTCATAGTACAAGAGGATGCTACCGTTACCGCCATTGAAAATGAGGGAGCCAACACTCTCATCGTGGCTATCGATTTTCTCGATGAGGAACGGTACTACACCATTCCCACAAAGATGTTATCAACAAGGGTCGGTGATGAGATTCAACGCGGGCAGACCCTGGCTGAAGGAAAAAGATGGAAACCAGGCCTGCTGCTCACCGGACTCCTCATGACTCTGCAAATCTCGGTAATTTCAATATTTCTGGGGATCATTATCGGGTTGATCACAGGTCTGGCCAGACTTTCCAATAGTCCGGCACCCAAATGGTTGGCTATTGGCTATATCGAACTCATCAGGGGTACTCCCCTTCTTGTTCAGATCTACATCTTCTACTTCTTTATCGGGCAGGTATTCAGGTTGTCGAGCTTCATGGCCGGTGTCCTTGCTTTGTCTTTTTTCGCCGGCGCCTACATAGCAGAAATAATAAGAGCAGGCATCCAGTCTATCCACCGGGGCCAGATGGAGGCTGCCCGCTCCCTGGGCATGAACTACCCCCAGGCCATGCGGCACATAATCCTTCCCCAGGCATTCAAACGGATACTTCCGCCCCTGGCTGGTCAATTCATATCGCTCATAAAAGATTCCTCCCTGGTGGGGGTCATCGCCCTCGTCGAACTTACCAGGGCCGGGAGGGAGATCGGGACAAGCACCTTCAACTATTTCGAGGTTTTCTTCACAGTTGCGATCCTTTACCTCATCCTGACCTTCAGCCTGTCCATGATCGTCCAGTATCTGGAGAGGAGGTTTGCGGCCAGTGATTGATGTCAGCAATGTTTACAAAACTTTCTATTCAAGACACAAGGTTGCAGCGCTGGTCGATGTCTCCCTGCAGGTGGATAAGGGCGAGGTCGTGGTTATATGCGGCCCCTCGGGGTCCGGTAAAAGCACCCTCCTGCGATGTCTCAACCACCTGGAGACGATCGACAAGGGCAATATCATCATTGACGGGATCCATCTTACCGACTCACGCACCAACATCAACAATGTCCGTGCCGAGGTGGGGATGGTGTTCCAGAGTTTCAACCTTTTCCCGCACATGACAGTGCTGGAAAACGTCAGTATCGCCCAGATAAAGGTGCGCAGGAGGTCACGACAGGAAGCGGAAAAACTCGCTATGGAGTTGCTCAAAAAGGTTGGGATCCCGGAAAAAGCGAAATCATATCCTTCGCAACTGTCCGGAGGGCAACAGCAGAGAGTGGCCATCGCAAGAGCCCTTGCCATGCAGCCAAAGATCATGCTGTTTGATGAACCCACCTCAGCCCTCGACCCCGAGATGATCGGGGAAGTGCTTGACGTCATGAAGACCCTGGCCCGGGAAGGGATGACCATGTGCTGTGTCACCCACGAGATGGGGTTTGCCCGTGAGGTGGCTGACAGGATCGTTTTCATGGATGAGGGGGGCATTGTTGAAATCGGGACGCCGGATGAGCTGTTTAATGATCCCAAGGAGGATCGAACTAAGGCGTTCCTGGCGCAAATACTGTAAGGAAAGAAGGATGAATAGTGAAGGATGGAGGATGAAAAAATACACACATCAATTCGTCCCCTTTATTTTTCATCCCCTCCCTCCTTCCTTGTTTTTGGAGGTTCACTATGCAAAAACGATCTATAAAACCTTCCACCTTCCTCGCCCCGGTTCCCGTGGCCCTTGTCACCTGCCAGGACAAAGGCGGGCGGCCCAACATAATCACCATTGCGTGGACCGGAGTGGTCTGTTCAGACCCGCCCATGGTCAGCATAAGCCTCAGGCCCTCCCGATACTCATACGGCATCATAAAGGAAACCGGAGAGTTTGTTGTGAATATACCCACCGTTGATATTATTCTGAAGGCTGATCACTGCGGAATAACTTCGGGTAAGGATTCGGACAAGTTCGCGGATACCGGATTGACGCCAGTGAGCGCCGAAAAGGTCACACCACCTCTTATAGGGGAATGTTGCGTGTCCATGGAGTGCAGGTTAACGGAGATCGTACCCCTGGGAATTCACGACATGTTCCTGGGAGAGATCATTGCGACACACGTTGCCGAGGAGGCCTTCGACGCTGACGGAAATATCCGGATGGAAATCATCAACCCTCTAGGTTACAGCCCCATAGATCGCACCTATAGGGCTATGGGAGACGCACTGGGGGGGTACGGGTTTTCCAGGAAAGGATAAGTCGTTGATACAAAACCTGAAGGAGGAATAGGGAAGGAGGGAGGAGGAATAATACGTTTTCCTTCGAACTCCGCACTGTACTTTCGTCCCCAGCCCTGCTCTTCCGCCCTACGCCCTCAGCACTCCGTACTGCATTTTCGCCCACTCGGGAACGTCCTCCATTCCCTTCTTCGCCTGGCTGTTGAAACTCCGGTATTCCGGTTCCAGGGAACTCACCATATTCCAGAACCCACGGGAGTGGTTCAGGTGGACCGTGTGGCACAGCTCATGGTTCAGGATGTATCTGACCACCTCAGGCCTGAGGAAAAGAAGCCGATAGTTGAGGTTGATATTACCCCTGGAGGAGCAGCTTGCCCAGCGCGTCTTCTGTCCCCGCACGGAAACAGTTCCAAAGGGCAAACCTGACTGGGCGCTCAATTCCTCTAGCCACGGCACCAGGGAGGCCCTGGTCTGTCGAACGAGCCACCGTCTGAGCCCAAGTATTACTTCCCTTTTTTTCTCAATCTTCCCGCTGACTATCAGCACTCCGCTCCCGTTACTTCGAGCCTGTACCGATCGACTGCCTGTCTTGCGGTACCTTACGGTCCACTCCTGGCCCAGGGCGGGGAGGTAGATCTCATCAGGCAGGTGAACGGGAGAAGGGGCAGAGATGAGGTCCCTGAGATGTCGGAGGATGCTTTTCAAGTAAAGTCCTTTATTTGAATGAAGTGTGAAACGTGAAGAGTGAATCCCGCCAGTGGCGGGACTGTTCACTTAACATTCTGACATACTATTGAGGATTCCGAAGAGCGATAACTCAGTTAATTGTCGCCCTGGATGGACCATGCTCACCGGCCGTCAAGAGTGCGCCAGATACGAGGCACGATTGACGAGGCAACCGGAGCGTACACGACATCGTACGTGAGGATTGCCGAGGAGGGAGTACGAAGTAGATAATGTGCTATTGGAAGCCGCATTAACCCTCCTTCTCAACAAAGAGCGTCTGCGTCGGATAGGCAAACTTGATGTTCTCATGGCCGAAGCGCTCGTAGATCGCCAGATAGATCTTTTCCTGGACATTCATGTACAGGTTGTAGTCCCGGTCGAGAACATAGTATACCGTTTCAAAATCGAGGGAATGGGTTCCGAACCTGGAAAAGTTGGAGCGGTCGAAACGCACCTGGTCCTGGGCCTCGATGGCCTCCCGTAAAATCACCGGTATCTTCTCCAGCTTATCTTTTGGCGTCTGGTAGGTGACTCCCAGGCCAAACAGCACTCTCCTCTCATTCATGCGACCGTAGTTCCTGATCCGGCTGTTTAGCAGATCATTGTTGGCGAAGACGATCTGCTCGCCGGACAGACTGTGAACCCGCGTGGTCTTGAGACCCACGTGCTCCACGGTGCCCAGTTGCTCGCCCACGATGATGAAATCCCCTATGACAAAGGGCTTGTCCAGGACAATGGACAGGGCCGCGAACAGGTCACCGAGAATATTCTGCAGAGCCAGGGCCACAGCTATGCCGGATATCCCGAGCCCTGCAACGAGGGCGGTGATCTCTATTCCGAGGTTGTTTAGTGCCAGCAACACGACAATGGCCCATAGTGCCACCTTGGCCATCCAGGTAATAACGGAATAAGCTTCGAGGTTCAACCCTTCCGTGCCATCTTCGGCTGCGCGCCTAGTGACAAGGAAAGTGATCATTCCATTGCCCCATAATCCTATCTGAAAAAACAGGATTACGAACACCACCCCGACGATCAACCGTTCGACGTTTGCTGGAAGAAGGAGGACCATGGAGCCGCCGTAAACGGCAAAGCCGAAAAACAATGCCTTTTTGGTCCTCACCTGAACCAGGTCCGCAATGAAGTTATCAAGGTCCGTGGCCGTTCTTTCAGCCAGGATTTTAAGGCGTTTGCCTAACAACCTTCTTACCAGCCGCAGGCAAATATAGATGCCTGCGGCCAGGGTGCCCGAAATGATCCAGGTCAGCAGGGAATTACCGAAATATATCCGTTCCAGAATAAACACCTTGAACTCTCCTTTTCCCGCTGATGTTGAACCGCACTGTCATGGGGACCGTTAATGGGCTGTCACTATTTTTTTCGATGTTGTACAAAGTATTCGACTATTGGTCAAGGTTCCGCCATCGTCCAGAACAAGGTGCAGCTTTGGACCAGACACTAGACATAATGAATTGACCTGTCCAACCTTGAAGCCGTGGGTTATCCTTTGAGGTTGGGAACTTAGAGA
>JARGFZ010000073.1 GCA_029210965.1 bacterium
TAATTAGGAGTTAAGGAACCATTCCTATAAAAGCGATGAAAGATAATTTACCACAGTGCAGCCACATGAAGGCTGCACCATAGGGTTTCACAGGGTATGATATATTCCCTTCACTTGACTTCTCCCGGCGGGAGAAGGATTTTTTTGAAATCAGCGGATCGAGCCTTGCAGAACGGGATAGAAATACATTTCAATTACGAGTCGTAAGGCACAAACAGCTTCGGTGAAGGGAATAGTCTCACTTTTTTTGGTTCTCTCAATTTTCTCAGTGTTCTCTAGTGAGTCACATACTTGACGTGACGAACGGGTGGTGAAAAAAGAATTGAGGCCTTGAAAACTATTACTTGATTTAACCCCGTGAAACTCTGTGTACCCAGTGGTGGATGAGTCTTTTTGTTTTGATTGAATTTGGAACCTGGAACTTGAAACGTGGAACCTGAGCGAAGCGAGTACTTGAGCGAAGCGATCGATCGGTTGTGATAAATCAAGGCTCATTTGCTGATACTCACTTCTCTGAGGAGCCGGAATTATTAGATGCCATGAGTGTTAATCCATGGTAGTTCATTGGTACGGAACCTGAAAATATTCAATTCATCTTTGGCCTTTGGGCTTCTTGTCCGCCATAGCTCACAGAGCGACGGTGGATGGCCTTTGGGCTGGAAGGAGCTACTTCCATGCGTAAAGAATCGGTCAATTTTCTAAGAGATCTCGTTGCGGCCCCCAGCCCGTCCGGATTTGAGGGACCGGCCCAGAAGGTTTGGAAGGACAGGACCTCACCCTTTGCCGATGAGGTGAAGGTGGATGTTAACGGCAACACTATCGCTGTTCTGAACCCCGGGGGCAGCCCGAGGGTCATGCTGGCCGGGCACACCGACGAGGTGGGTTTCATGGTCAAATACATCTCTGATGAGGGTTATATCTCTTTTGTTACCATTGGTGGTGTGGATATTCACCTTGCGCCTGCCAGGCGGGTGGTCATCCACACAGCGGGGGGACCGGTCATGGGTGTTATAGGGAAAAAACCTGTCCACCTGATGGCCCCTCAGGACAGAAACAACCAGAAGCTTGAGTGGCACCAGCTCTGGATCGATATTGGCGCCAAGGACCGCAAGGAGGTGGGAAAAAAGGTTGCCCTGGGAGATCCTGTAACCTTTATGGATGGTTTTGAGATCCTTAACGGCAGCTGCGTTATCGGAAGAGGGTTTGATGACAAGGCGGGAAGCTTTACAGTGTCGGAGGTTTTAAGACTTCTAAAAGGGCGGAAGATCAAGGCCTCCGTTTTTGCTGTTTCAACAGTTCAGGAGGAGCTGGGTTTGAGAGGTGCCAAGACGAGCGCCCACGGGATCGATCCCGACATCGGGATCGCCATCGATGTGACCTTCGCTTCGGACCATCCTGACAGCGATAAAAAACAGCTGGGGGAGATTTCTCTGGGTAAGGGACCAGTTCTCGCAAGAGGCCCGAATATAAACCCCAAGATATACAGCCGGCTGGTCAAGCTGGCGGAGGCGGGCAAGATCCCTTATCAGGTTGAGCCGGCACCGAGGGCCACCGGCACCGATGCCAACGTCATTCAGATGACGCGCAGCGGGGTTGCCACCGGTCTTGTCAGCATACCGAACCGGTATATGCACACCCCTGTGGAAATGGTTCACCTCGGTGACCTTGAAAACACTGCCAAGCTGATTGCGGCCTACATTGAATCCCTGAAACCCGGGGAGGATATGACTCCATTTTAAGAGATACTCCAAAGCCCAATGCCTGCCCCCGGCTTGAACAGGGGTTCAAAGTCCAAAGATAAAATGCGGGAGCATACTAGTATGGATCGCTGCTTTCCCTTGAAAATTAAACGCATTGGATTGTCATCTGTTTGGTCCTTGGTCCTTGGACTTTGGGGTTGAATTTCCCATGCGCATAATCACCGGCACCGCCAAAGGAAGAAAACTTTCCAGCCCGAAAGGGACGAAAACCCGTCCCACCTCCGACCGGGTCAGGGAAGCGATCTTCTCCATCGTGGGCGATGTGGTGGTAGATGCCCGGGTCCTGGATCTGTATTCGGGAACAGGGGCGATGGGCCTGGAAGCCCTGAGCCGGGGGGCCGGAAAGGCGGTCTTTGTGGAAACAGATCCCGCAGCACTCCGGTGTTTGAACACGAATATTGAGATGTGCCGATGCAGGGACAGGTCTGAGGTTGTCAGCCGATCGGCGATCTTGTACCTTGAGGCAATAGATCCGGAGGATATCGTTGATCTGGTTTTTGCAGACCCCCCCTATAGAGGTGATCTGGGGACTTTGACCTTGCTGGCGATTTCCAAACATGCTAAACCCTTGAAAAGGTGTCTGATTATCCTGGAGCATGCTCCGGATAGAGTTCCTGAGCCTATTCCTGCCAATCTGGACAAGGTGGATGCCAGGAAGTATGGCAACATAGGTGTCACCTTTCTTCGATTCAAAAATACTCAGGAGGCCTGATTGAAGACTGTAGCCATCTACCCGGGGACTTTCGACCCCATCACTAATGGACATGTTGATCTCATTAAACGAGCGGCCTTTATCTACCCGAAAGTTATCGTGCTGGTCGCCGCCGATACCAGGAAAGTGTGCATGTTTTCCATGGAGGAGAGGGTCCGTATGGTCCGGGAGGGTATCAACGATCTGTGTCCCAACGTTCAGGTCGAACCGTTTCAGGGCCTGCTTGTTGAGATCGTCAGGAAGCACGGAGCCAAGATCATTCTTCGCGGTCTGAGAGCCGTTTCCGACTTTGAGTATGAATCCCAGATGGCACTGATGAACCGGAGGCTGGAAAAGAGGATCGAAACCTTTTTCATGATAAGCAGTGAGGAATACGCCTACCTGAGTTCCAGTTTTGTAAAGGAGATAGCCAGCCTCGGCGGCGACGTGAGCACTTTGGTCCCATCCGCTGTAGATAAGGAACTCAGGAAGCGCTTTAGCATTGTGTGATATCTGGTTCTTACCGCTAATGCGTACCTGGGTTAAACAACGGTTGCTATAAATGCGATGTTTTTCACCACAGAGTCACACTCTTGTAGTGAGTGACGAACGGGTGGTGAAAAGAGTTGAACCTGGAACTTGAAACGTGGAGCTTGACCGAAGCAAGCGATCGGTTGTGAGAAATCAAGGTTCATTCGCAGGTACTCATTGCCACGATGAGCCTGATATGGGAAATGATAGGGGGTGCTGAACGTGGATGATCCTGACGGGAAACATCCTGATGGTGCACCAATGCGCCTCGGCGATGATATCATTTGTGCTCTTAAAGACCGCGCACGGGAGGCTGCTTCCAGGGTTATCCTGCCTGAAGGCGGAGACCCGAGGGTTCTAGAAGCGGCTGTCATAGCTGATTCTGACGGGCTGGCACAAACCACCGTGATAGGTGATGAAGAGAAGATCCGCATCTCAGCGTCCCGTGCGGGGTTAGACCAGGACCACCTCCACATCGTCGATCCCAAAACAATTTACGAGTACGATGAGCTGAAGGCCTCCTACGCCGTTCTCAGAGCTAGGAAGGGGAAAACCCGGGAAGAGGCTGACGAAGAGTTCTCAAACCCGGTCGTCATGGGAACCATGATGGTGAGTATCGGATTGGCGGATGGTCTTGTGGCAGGAGCGGTTACGACAACCGGTCAGGTGGTGAGCAGTGCCCTTCGTATCCTGGGTAAAGCCCCAGGTGTCGAGGTTGTATCCAGCTGCTTTATCATGGTTATGCCGGTGGCCGAATTCGGTGAAAAGGGTGTCTTCATTTTTGCCGATTGCGGGATCGTCCCCGACCCAACTTCGTCTCAGCTTGCACAGATAGCCATCTCCGCTGCCAGGAGCGGTGTTTTCTTTCTCGGCTTCGAACCCAGGGTGGCAATGCTGTCCTTTTCCAGCCACGGGAGCGCACAGCATCCCCGGGTTGATAAGGTGCGGGAAGCTGCCAGGATGGTAAGGGAGAGAGAACCGGATCTTGTGGTAGATGGGGAGATCCAGTTGGATGCGGCTATCGTTCCTGGTGTGGCGGAAATGAAGGTGCCGGACAGCCCCCTTGAAGGTCGGGCAAATGTTCTGGTATTTCCTGACCTGGATTCGGGTAATATCGCCTACAAACTGGTTGAGCGTCTTGCCAACACCCGGGCCATCGGCCCGATACTCCAGGGGCTCAGTCGACCCGTGAACGATCTTTCCAGGGGATGCCGGGTAGACGACATCGTCAACGTCATAGCACTGACCTCGATTCAGGCAAAATGGGGGTAATAGATAGTCCAAAGTCCAATGTCCAAAGTCCAAAGGGATATCAGCACGCAGAACACAGAACGCCGGACGCAGAATGAGATCAAATGCTTTTAACCTTGGCTCTTGGATTTTGGACCTTGGATCAAATCAAGTATCTGGTATTTAGAACCTTAAGCTGCTATTTGAATTTTGGAATCAGGAATTCGTAATCTGAAATTCCGGGTAATTTTTTCTGGCCATTTACTCGGCCTAAACACTCAAGGAAATAGGGGGCAACAAAATGGAACTTTCTAAAAGGGTTAAAGGGATTAAACCGTCACCGACACTTGCCATAACAGCGAAGGCCAATCAGATGAAGGCCGATGGTATGGATGTCGTCGGTTTCGGAGCAGGTGAACCTGATTTCGACACTCCAGACAATATCAAGCAGGCGTGTATCAAATCGCTGCTGGCCGGTAATACAAAGTACACCCCGGTACCTGGTACGAATGAGGCCAGGGATGCGGTGGCAGGAAAACTCAAAAAAGACCAGGGTCTCGACTATGCCCGGAACCAGATCGTCATCTCCTGCGGCGCCAAACATACACTGTACAATGTTTTTCAGGCCCTGGTAGGGGAGGGTGACGAGGTCCTGATACCTGCCCCCTATTGGGTGTCATATCCAGACCAGGTAGTCCTTGCCAGCGCCGAGCCTGTCATAGTTGAGACAAAGGAAGAGAACAACTTTATCCCCACCGTCTCTGAACTGGAAAAGGCCACGACCTCAAAAACAAAAGCTCTCGTTATAAACAGCCCCAGTAACCCTACCGGAGGGGCGGCAACAAGAGAACAGCTCGAGGAGATAGCTCAGTTCGCCAGGGATAAGGATCTCGTTGTTATATCTGACGAAGTATACGAGAAGATCATTTATGACGATTTTGAATTTACCAGCATTGCCCAGCTTCCAGGAATGATGGAGAGAACGATCCTTGTCAACGGGCTTTCAAAAGCCTATTCCATGACCGGCTGGAGGATCGGATATGCCGCAGGTCCCGTAGATATCGTAGGCGCCATCAGCAAAATACAAAGCCAGAGCACTTCCAACCCCGTGTCTTTTATAATGCCTGCGGTTGTGGAGGCTCTTAACGGACCCCAGGATTTCATCGACACCATGGTGACCGAGTTCGACAAAAGGCGTAACTATATATATGACAGATTGAACTCCATGGATGGAGTAACCTGCTTCAAGCCCCAGGGCGCGTTTTACGTGTTCCCGAACTTTTCCGGTTTATATGGGCGTAAGTTTAGTGGGAAGTCTATTGAGGGGTCCAACGACTTTGCGGACTACCTGCTCGATGAGGCCAAAGTTGCCATCGTTTCGGGTATAGCTTTCGGGGCCGATGATTACGCGCGGCTGTCCTACGCCATCGCCATGGAAAATATCGAAAAGGGTTTGGATCGAATAGAGGCCGCTATCGGAGGGTTGGATTAAAGCAGCGAACGCAGTACACCGTTTACAGTTAACGGTTAACAGTTGATGACTTCGCAAAAAGTCATCAATGCGCCCCGCGCGGGGCGCCCAAATCAATGACTCGCACCGTAAGTCATTGA
>JARGFZ010000074.1 GCA_029210965.1 bacterium
ACCCTCGTTCACATATGGGGCAAGATCCTCCTCGATGTAAGTCACCTGCTGGGACAGATCGGAAGCCTTGATCACCGTAAACCCGTTCACCTTCACAACCGCCGCCGAGGCGAGGCTGTCCCCCGCGGCGCTGCCGTTTTCCAGGGCGAGAGTGAAACTCCCCTCGATGGCGGGAATGGTGAAGGTCCTCACCTCAACATCCGGTCCCCCCGTATCCCGGTAGAACCCCTCCGGCTCGAACAAGGGTAACGTCACCGTGTTCGAGGCGAATGCGCCGGTTACTGACATCACGCCTACAAAAGATACGGTTAGTGCGATCAGTAGAATTGCCTTTCCTCGATATCGCTTCATAAGGAAATCCTTTCTCAATGGTATTATCCTCTTCTTTACCTGGTCCTGGTAAGGACCAAATACCTCAGAATGTACGAACCGGTTCCAGCGATCTGCTGAAACCGGTCTTTTAAACATACCTGTTACTCACCCACCCCTCCTTACTCCCATACAAGTCTATCATGGCCCCATGCGTTGTCAAAAAATTCACAAGCGCTTGCCAAGTGATTCGACTGAGCTTTACTGTAATGACTTTATTGGGAGCGTTATGATTGGAGCAATTTGCATGCCGCAGTGGTCTGTTTGTTCGGCAATCCTATAACCGCCTGTTTTATAAGGGGTGTTTTTGAAAATCTCCCTACACGCTTCCAACAAGTGTTACACTGACATATCTACACCTGCACACATTAATGTGCACATGTGGATTTGATGTATATGAACCTGTCTGTAAGGTTGGATCGCTTCTGAATGGCTGGACTTCCGTCTCCGCCGGCAGCTACGCCGTGACAGGTCCGCCTTCGTCCTTGGGGCGTCGCTGGTGGCTTCCGCCGTCGCTCTACGAGCTTCCCTCTTCGTTATGCCTGGCGCATAACTTCGCCGCGACAAGATGGCGTGACAGGTCCGTCTTCGTCACGCTAATTGCGTGACTGCGCCGTGACAAGATGCCCTCACAAGTCGAACTACGGCGTGACAGGTCCGCCTTCGCCGACGGCTGTCGACCGGCTTCCACCGACGCTCGTTTGGAACTCCTAAATTAGGGATTAGAGCGAGCTATGGTGGACAAGACGTTGGACAGGCCCTTCGATCCCGCCGTTGGCGGGACTCAGGACAAGCACCAAAACTTTTTCAGGCACAGTTTCGGGTTCTGGAAAGCGCTGGTGAGGAGGGATCATCCCAAAACAGGGTAACTCTACCTATGTCTCCACAGTCAGGCTCAGGACAAAATGATTTTTTGACCCAAGTGGATTAACAAACCCGCCCCGGCCTCCGAAAGGAAACCGGGACGGGTTTGATTGAGGCTAATCCACCGCTGGTGTCATGGTAACCGGTATCTCAAGCAGGCCATACGGAGCCGGTTCGACTACCAGATCGTATATCTCGTACCCCGGGGCCATCATCCTGACAGCATGGACTCCCGGAACGACCCCGTACAACGTCAAGGTCGCCGTATCGGGATCGGTGTTCCACTCTTCAGGAAAAAGCCCGTCCACATAGGCACGCGTCCCTTCGGGGACCCCGGTGAGGATCAGGGTTGCCGAATCGTCAACCTCCTGCGTCATAGTCATGGCCATCATCGCCAGGGATTCCTGCTGAGTCCAGCTTGTGGGGAACCGGCGCGCCTGGTTAAGATTAGGACACGTCACGTAGATGCCGGCGCCGTCATTGGTCACCGCCGCGTCAAGGGGACGGCAGCCGGTATGCTCGCTGTTCACGTCGATGAACCCCGCCTCCGCGGCGTTGTTATATACCTGAACCTTGCCGCTGTTGCCCCACGGGCTGAAGATTCGACCCTGGTCATCCGAAATCAACCGGTAGGGTGTATCGGACAGAACGTACAGGGCTGCCTCGCTGTCATCGTTCGTGTCGATGACCCTGATCTGTTTGCCGGTGGACCAGTTGGAGATTCCGTAGTAGAGATACCTGTCTCCCGACTCCACCGCGACGCCCCAGGTCTGGGGGTTGCCGGGTATATACCTGTCGAAGGTATCCACCGATGTGGAAATGTCCAGGACCGCCAGGGAGTTGGGCCACTAGAACGTGTTGTATCCGGCGTACAGCTCGGACTTGGTATTATTGATCCCCAATCCCTGTCCCCACCTGTGGACATCGTAGTTCTCGTACCTGACGACATTAAAGGGTGGGGAGCCAGCGATGTCCACCCGTGTGACGGGATACCAGCCCCAGGAAGTGGCGTACAGGCGGGAGCCGTCGGCCGTCACCTCCAGTTCCTGGGGGAAGGAAGGCAGGCCTGTGATGGTCTGGGCCACGGACAAGGTTTCGGTATCTATAACGGAAATGCTTTTGTCCCACTCGTTGGAGATGAAAAGGTATTTGCCGCTGGGGGTCAACGCCAGGAAGTTGGGGCCGTCGCCCACGGGGATCGTCGCGTATGGCGTCCCGGACAATGACTCGGTGTCGAACACCTGCACCGTATCATCATCCTGACAGCCGACGTAGAGGGTGGAACCGTTTGGAGAGATCGCGACCCCTTTGGGGTTGCTGCCGGTATGATAGAGCTTATAGGTGACCGTACTTGTAGGCGGCGCCCAGGTGAAGACCTGGCCTGCGACAGCGTAGTGTTCGTCAAAAGGCGCCTTTCCCTCTTGCCCAAGCTCACCCTTGAAAGCCAATGTATAAGTGGATTCCTCCTGGTAGGGGAAATTAACTGTCAATGTGCCGGATGTTTCATCCGGGCTCAATTTCAGATACCAGGCGGCATCCGGGATCTGTGCTCTGGTGTCATCAGCAACCGAGTCATAGTAAATGGAAAACCAGCCGTTCATCTGCTCGCCAGAGCTGTTGGTAATAGTGATCCCGCCAGGAATTGATGTCACTTCCATATGTGCCCTGAAGAAGTAATTTGTCAGTGCCGCTGTATAGGAGATGGTTCTGGGTACGAGCTTGTCAAAATAGGTATTAAACACTTCGTCATCGAGGAGGTACTCACCGGCCCCTCCATTCAGGTTCCCGAATTCGTCGTAGAAATTGACGAACGAATAAGCTGCCAGTTTGAACGAGTTATCGTTTTCAAGCTAGCAGTCAGGCATATAGCGGACATACCAGACGAGATCGAAATGAGCGTCCTCTGCCATAACCTCAACCCGCTCGGCCGTCGTCACGCTCTTGTTGGGGAACGGGAAGTGATACGGGTCGGTCGGATCTGTCGCTTCTGTGAAGATGGAATTGTCGCTAAAGAAATTGGCGTTGGAATATTCAGCCAGACCTGCCTCCTGATCACGGGACAACAGGATATCCGTTCCAACATACTGATTATGATCCCAGAAACGGGTCAGGTTATAATCAGCGATATCCACGGGGCTGATGGTTGATATCTGAGCTATATCAGAGTCCTTTTCTTCCACATAGTGCTCGAAACGATTGTACAAATACTTGAAACCACCATCCCCTCCGATCAGCTCCACATGTGCCAGGAGGTCGTTCCTCGTATGGGCCGGTACGCCCATATCCTGCAACAGGTGGGCAACCTGCCCCAAGTCCCTGAAAGTTCTGAACCAATATTTCTCACGCTCGGCTGTCTGCCCGGCAGTTAACGCAAGAAAGAAACTGTCCCGCGCAGCCATCCAATTATGGTCGTTCCATGTCCAGGCTGTTGAACCGAGTAGAGAAGGCCGAACATAACCAGTGGCCCAGGTCACGTTGGAAAAATCCTCCAGCCAGCAGCCGTAACGGACATCAACCAGATCCGACAAGGAAGCCGGCAGATCATCAACATACGCATCAGGCCACTCTTTTAGCGGATTGAGAAAATGACGGTTTGCGCGGCAGATGGGTTTATCCTCCATGTAGCTGCCGTACTCCAGCCACTCAGCGATCGTTCTAACTCTGACATTTGAATCGTCCTCAATCGGTTCATCCTGAGGGTCAATGAGTGTTCCAATTCCATACGTAAAACCAAATGCATGCCTCAGGTGGCTGTCCAGGTAACTATCCATGACCAACGCCCGCTCAACAATTGATCGGTGCGTGTTCACGTTATCGAAACCATGCACGGTTCCATGGATCGAAAAGAAGACGAGAATCGACAAGATTCCAACTGCCAGTATTTTTATTCTCATTGTTGTTCTCCTTGAAGTTCGCGGTTTCTCCTGAGTTCTAATGTACAAAGATGCTGCTCTCTATCTAGTGCTTTGCCCATAAACTTCGTACTACCGCCCCCAACTGTAAAAATGTCGAAGAAGTAATCTTCCTGTTCACAGTGAGACATGCCCTCCACCCAGGGCGTAAGGGAAACCCGCATCCAAAAGCGATGGGGATGTTTCTTATCCTTATCACTGCTCCAGTAATGGGTTTTCCCATCAAAAAAAGCATCATTGTTCCACATGAGATGGTCATTGCTATAAACCGTTACCATGGGATAGCTGAATATCAGCAGGGTCGGACGGCAGATGAAGAACCATCCCCTCTTCCCGGAAACTGTTTCGGCCAGGGCGTTTACAGGCTCCCCTTCAGGTGGAACAGGAAGCACCCATTCCCAGCTTGCCATAACGACCGCCCCTTCGATGGGTTCACCTGTATCAGCGTCCGTAACCCTCCCGATAACAGTACCGGTGAGGACGACAGCGAGAATGTAGAGGCCCAGTATGGTCAACTTGATCGGGTGCTTCAGATAAAAACGGCCTATCTTTGGGAGCAGGCTCTTTAGTAGGGACATAAAACGCTCCTTATCAGAACTGGTATATCCGCCATATGCCGTTTGGTTCTTTTAAAAAGTAGACATAGTAAGTGGTAAGTACTCCCCCCTCATCTCTTCGCAGCCTGTATTTGGCCTCTCCGTCTATTACGTAGATCAGTTCCATGTCCCCCATGTCGGCTGCCATCTGCGGCAGCTTGTCCACCAGCTTCGCAAAAATATCGTTGTATTTCCCGGTCGTCCTTCCGGAGAAAAGCCCCGCCGCTTCACCGGGTTCAAGCGAATTGAGTTTCTCCCTCAGATCCGTCCAACGATTGACAAGCAGTGTATTGATGGCTGCTTTATCCTCGACAGTGATCAGGGCCCCGGCGGTATGTGATATTGCCTCACCGTCGGTCACCGTTACCTCCGCATGATAAACACCGGGATAGTAATAGGTGTGAGCGACATACTCTTCCGTATTCGTGACGGTGTCCGCGGTCCCGTTCCCGTCGAAGTCGTATATATACTCGGTGCCGTCGATGCCGATGGCGTCGGCACGAAAATCCACCTCAAGGGGTGCGGTTCCCGATGAAATGTTGGCCTGAAGTTCCACGGCCGGACGGGAACCGGTGGCTGTTATCTCGACAGCAGACGTGTCGGTAATCTCCTCGAAAGTCGTGATGACGGCTGCCAGGGTATTTGTCCCTGCGACCAGGGGCACCTCCGATGCGACGAAGATTCCCCCCGACAAGGCTGCCGGTACTCCGTTGACCACGCTCCCCACATCGTCGGTGTATGCCTCCCACATCCCCTGGACAGTGGCCTTGTTCGCGTCCAGACTGCTTCCCACGGCCGGCTCCGTC
>JARGFZ010000075.1 GCA_029210965.1 bacterium
AGCACCTGACGGCAACTAGACCGGTTCATCGGACCCAAAACGAAAAAACAGCCTCTCAGACACTTCGACCGGAGGCCAGCCAAAACCAATCTCGGATTTCGGGGGTTCACAGTTCACTTTTCACCGCCATTTCCTTTCTGCTATAATATTCGGCAATCGCTACCTGCGCTTTCCCTTTTACCTGCAAGGAGGGACCTGGAATGGATCTGCTGCACAGGATTATCGAGGTTGTGAGCTTCTGCATCAGCCTGATCGGCGTGCTGGTCGTCCTCTGGGGAACTGTGGAAACTGTCTTCAGATTCCTAAAGGATAAACTTGGGGGCGTCGGAACAAGTATCGCTATGGATGCCAGCATGCGCCAGGAACTCAGCGCCCATCTGCTGCTGGGGCTTGAGATATTCATCGCAGCCGATATTATCAGCTCGGTATCCAGTCCCACCTGGGAGAAGGTTGGTATTCTGGGTGCAGTGGTGGGCATCCGGACAGTTCTCAGTTATTTCCTCACAATAGAGATGGAAAAGGAAAAGTCCATTACTCGTGACTCGTGACTGGTTTACTTCCATGGCTCTGAATTTGTGATTCGTGATCGGATTGTTGAATATGAATCTGCCCATTCACTCTCAACTCACTCACCCATTTACCTGCTATTCCCACTAGTGCTCACCCTTTCAGGCATTTCTTTCTCCCTATTTCATCTGCTATAATTTTCCAACATGACTGCTCAAGGGGGGGGTGGTATCGTGACTCATTTTTTACAGGCACTGGAAGGGTTGCTGCCTGCCCATCTGCACGATCTCCTTGCATGTGAGTTCCTCCCATGGAGCCATATCCTGGAACACTACAGTGATATGTCCGGCCCTCCCCTGACAGCCCTTTTTGATGCCTATCAAAGTCTCCACAGTCATCTCGATTTCAAAGCACTTTCATCCCAGAATCTGCCTGAGGATTCCTGGGGATGCATGAGGTGTGGTTTCTGCTGCACATCCAGGCGCCCCGGCCCGGTCACAGCCGCCACTTACCGGCACTGGGAAAAAGTGGGAGCTCCGGTAGCGTTATTCTACAAAACCCGGGCAAGGAGAAAAAAGAACCCTGTTTACATATGCTGTTTACATATGCTGTTTTCATAACGGTATCCGTCTCAGGGTATGCCCCTTTCTGTTTATCAACCGGAACGATTCCTGGACGTTCTGCTCTATTTACCACATGGGGGACGAATACCGACCCTCGGTGTGCTCAGGCTACATTCCCAGGCACGCGACCTGCACTAACAATGACCTCCACATTCCACCTTGAGAAAGCTGCTGAGGGTACAGAAGGAAAGGACTGACGACTTACCGACTTGGGGACTGAGCGACTTGGCGAAAGGGTAAAATCTAGAACCAAAAAACAGCCATATCTGTAAAAGTGATGGTTTTTAAACGCAGAGTGTGCGAAGGGACGGAAAAGAAAGTTTCAATCTGGGGAACGCATGGTTGCTACAAAAGCGATAAGGGCTGTCTCTCGCAGAGGCGCAGAGGTCGCAGGGAAATGCATAATACTTTTTAGATTTAACCCAGATCCGTTTAGATTTTAACTGCGCTCCCTGCGTCTCTAGTGAGTTACGCCTTTGGCGTGACGAACGAGCGCGAGAAAGGTTTTTTTGAGTTTTGATTTGAGATCTGAGATTACCACGGATCACGGATCACGGATTATACCAACACATCCAGTACCAGCTTGAGTGCGATCCCCCACATCGTCAGGCAGATGATCACATTGACCACCCGTTAGGCCGCTGGTCGTGTGAGAGCAGGAGCCAGAATTTGCCCGGCGAAAGCCAGTGAGTAGAACCATATTACAGAGGCGGTTGAAGCACCCAGGGCAAATAAAAAGCGGCCACTCCCTGCGAATTTCCCGCTGATGCTCCCCATGAGTACAACTGTATCCAGGTAGACGTGGGGGTTGAAAAGGCTCACAGCAAGGGTGGTGAAGGCAACCGTCCGCAGGGAAGGGCGTCCTGCTGACACAAACCCTCCGGAAGCATCCACCTCCGTCACCTCCCCCCTCACAGCCGACCGAAGGGTGCTCAACCCGTAGAGGAACAAAAAGGCAGCCCCACCCCAAAGGGCTATTTTGAGGAGACCAGGGTTAGCCTGCATCCAGCTCCCCACCCCTGCTACTCCCAAGGCGATCAGGGATATGTCGATGATGGCACATAGACTCGCCGAGGCCAGATGATGGTTACGACTGATGCCGAGGGACAGAACATAGGCGTTCTGTGCACCGATGGCTATGATGAGGCTTCCGCCCAACAGGAAACCTTCGACGTATGGTGCCGGCATCATTGAAAAATCACTCCCTTTCGGTAAATGGAAGATCGCGCTGACAGAAAATAACTGAAATAACCACCCTGAGGAAGGACCACGTCTTTCTGAGATGTTCTTTCTGAGATTTGAGATATGAGATTTGAGATCCCTGCCTGCTCATCCTTCCTCCTATCTCCTTCACTTTCCACTCCCGCCAGCAGGCGAACGTCCTTTTTTGGCAGCAACTTTGCACTGTTTCTCTTTGAGCGATGAATTCTGAAAGGAGGGAAAGATGAAAGGGGCCCTGGTGGTAGAGTCCTCAGATGTGGACAGGGAGTACCTGGCAAGGATAATCGAGGGGTTGGGGCACCAGCTGTTCTCCGCAAAGAGTGGCGAAGAGGCCCTCCACTTTATGAATGAGAGTCTTCCCAACACTGTCATTATGGGGGAACGTATCCCGGAATACGATCCCATGGAACTGGGACGTACCATCAAGGAAGACCGGATCCTGTCGAGTCCTCCCATGCTCCTTATGACCTCCAATCCCGATCATCTCTTCCACGAACGGGCCAGACAGGCAGGGTTCAATGAGATCGTGCAGCGGCCCATGTCCATACGCAAATTTTTTACCAGCCTTGAGCTTTGCCTTTCCAGCAACCGCCGGCTGTGCATTCGCGCACCCATGTCCTTTTCCGTTCTGGTAAAGCAAGGGTTCGACAAGCTTTCCATGATGACCCACAACTTCGGTGAGGGAGGCATGTTCATCCCGACTGCAGATCCCTTCCCTGGAAAAACCGAGATGGACGTTGAGTTTAAACTGCCGGGACTGCGCAACGAGTTCAGTTTCCGGAGCCAGGTTGTTCACGCTCAAAATAGGGACACCGACGAGGTGCCAGCCGGGATGGGGCTCAAGTTTATTAACATAAAGCCAGCCATTGAAACGGTCTTCAGTATTTACATGGAAAACTTTCTGGTCAAGCGGATGGCCATGACTGCCTGACATCCAGGAGTCCTGCATTTATTCTGTTTTTGCTGCACACAGGTATGGGCAGGTGCCCACATTACTGTGCAGAAAACAAAGTGAACTGACGAAGGGAAAAAGGGAAAGGAGAAAGGTTAAAGTAACCATAAACGTATTCCTATCTCTTATCTCTTATCCCTATTTCTACCCCTATTTCTATTTCTACTTCTACTTCTACTCGCCTTTCCCCCGTTCTCACGGATGCAAAGTGATCAAACATCAGGTATTGTTTGTATAAATATCTACTTACAGGAGGGGATCATGGGCGATGAGACCATCAACCAGAAAAAGGAGGTCGTTCAGGGAGCCAAGGCTTTGGGTTCCCTCGGCCAGAAGTATGTAAAAGGCAGCAGGGACCGGCTTCTGGCTCCTGTTGCTCACCTGACGACCCTGGGTCGCTCCGTCGCTGGAGCAGCAGCCGCAATTGCTTTTTTGAGCGTTGGATTGATCCTTTTCAACGCTTCAAGTGTAGAAGTTGTGGCCGATAAAATAGCGGTCATTGACAGCCAGACAGTCAACATCCGCAAGTCACCCACCACCAAAGCCAAAGTACTGACCCAGGCACACAACGGCGACAGTTTCGAAATTCTGGAATCAGGGGAGAAATGGACGAACATCCGCTCCGAAGGTGGCCAGCAGGCAGGGTGGGTCGCCAACTCCCTGATCCGGACGAGGACCAGCAAAACCTTTGTATACCGCTACGACATGAAAGGATACCTCCTTTTCTTTTTGGGCGCTATCACGGCCTTCGTCCTTGCTTTGCGATTCGGAAAGAGGGGAGAGAGGGAAAGGGGAAGCTGGAAAGTGGGGAAATGAATTAAGCATTTCGAATTGTTAGGGGAAGCGTAAGTGAAATATGAATAGTGAACCCAAATTCACCTGTTCGTTCACCCTTCATTGCTCACTGCCCCGCCCCTCGCTCTTCCTCACCTTTGGACTTCCTGTCCACCATCTTGTCCGCCGTAGCCTTGTGCGAAGGTGGAAGCTCATTGAGCGACGGTGGATGGACATTGGACTTTGGACTGCCCTTAACGCCCTACTCCTGGCTCCTGCTCTTAACGCCCTTCGACCCCCTGTTTGCTCCCCACTGGCAATAGGTTATTATGTGCCGACAAGATATGGCTGAAAGGGGCTGTTAAATGGAATACTGGCATCAAACCTTTGACGTCATCGTTATAGGAAGCGGATTTGCGGGACTTTCTGCCGCCATAGAGGCCCGAGAATCTGGCGCTTCCGTCATCGTCCTGGATCCGAAGGGCAATGTGGCCGGCGTTCGCATGCTCGACGGCCACGGCTACCGGTATCCGACCAGGGGAACCGACTTGTCCATTAAGGCTAACAGAGCGGTAGTCCTTTCCACCGGAGGTTTTGGAAGCGACATCCCCTTCCGCACTTCCCAGGACCCCCGACTGACAGAGAAAATAGACACCACCAACAAACCGTTTGCCACTGCCGAAGCACTTAAAGAAACGCTCAGGATCGGTGCCACTCCCGTTCACCTGTCACACATACAGCTCGGTCCGTGGGCCTCCCCCGATGAGAAAGGTTTCGGCGTAGGGCCAGTCTTTTCCGACTATGTCGTATTCTTATATGGGATCGTCGTGGACCCGGCGACGGGGAAGCGCTTTATTAATGAACTGTCCGACAGGAAGACTCTTTCAGACGCCCTCTTCAGGATCGGGCACCCCTGCATCGGCATCGCCGATTCGGGGGCTGTCGAATCCCGGGGGTGGGACCTTGGCCCAGGTCTGAAAAAGGGTGTGATTAAAAAGTTCGATAGTATGGAAGACCTGGCCGCTGCTTACGGGGTTCCGGCCCATGAACTCAAAGCCACCGTTGATCGCTACAATAGCCACGTTGAGGATGGTACCGACAGGGAGTTCGGGAGGGAGGTCCTTCCCGATGCCTCCCCCATCGCGCAACCGCCTTTTTTCGGGATGCGCTTGTGGCCCAAGGTTCACTTCACCATGGGGGGTCCAGATCAATATCAGGGGTCAGGTCATAACGGGTTGTTGCTCAAATGCTTGGTTTTATTGGGTTCAGGGTAGCTGTTATGGTAATATACAGGCAACCTTTTTATGGAGGTTTTGCCTA
>JARGFZ010000076.1 GCA_029210965.1 bacterium
GTAAGGAAAGGGAAAACGACGCTTTTCCCTTTCCGTGGAGCGAAAAGTCCCGGATTGGACTTTTTGCGACTCTATCAGTTTTTGGATCTTGGATATTGGATCTTAGATTAAGAGGTGACCATGACCAACCCCCACGGCCGTCCACCCATTTCCCGGCGCGAAAAGTTCGCTCTTACCATCGCCAGCCTTGTCATCCTGCTGGCATCAGGAGCGGTGGTTATATATATGATCAAAAACCGGCCCCAGCCGGAACGCCGGAAGCCTGTTCCCACTGTACAGATCGTCAGTGTACGCGAGCTGGCCGCCACATCCCGGCAGGTTGTCGTTCCGGCAACAGGAACCGTAGTCCCGGCGGTAGAGGTAGACTTGAAATCCCGTGTCGCTGGTGAGATCGTCTGGATACACCCCGAATTTGTGGAAGGTGGGGTTGTTAAAAAGAATCAGACTTTAGTAAAGATAGACCCCACCGAATACGAGCTGGCCCTCGTACGCACGAAAGCCGTCCTTCAGTCTGCCATGCTCGAACTCAGGACAGAGGAGGGCCGCCAGGAAATTGCCAGGAGCGAATGGGCGATTCTCGGGCTGGAGGAAAATTCCACTGATCTGGACAGGGAACTGGCCCTTCGTCAGCCCCAGCTTGCGGCCAACAGGGCCAATCTGGAAGCCGCCCGCGCCGAGATCAAACAGGCGGAACTGAATCTGGAACGGACTGTAATAAGAGCACCCTTCAACGCCATTATCCGTTCAGCCAATGTGGATGCGGGGGCTCAGGTCACAAACCAGGGAACCCTTGCCAACCTCGTTGGATCGGACCGTTTCTACATAGAGGCCCTCATCCCCATGGACCGGATCAAGTGGATCCACATTCCTGACAATACAGGAAATGCAGGGTCCAGCGCGAAGATCGTTTCCGGCAGTGGGCGGACCCTCGAGGGTCGAATATATAAACTCCTCGGTGAGATCGAGTCCAACGGGAGGCTGGCCAGACTTCTCATCGAGGTTAAAGATCCTCTTGACCTGGCAGAGAAGAGCGGGGACAGGCACCCGTTGCTGCTCAACGACTTTGTCAGCGTCCAGATCGAAGGACGCTTTGTCCAGGAGGTTTTCGTCATTGAGCGGCAGCACCTCAGGGACGGCAGCATTGTCTATATCGTCGATGAAGATGACCTCCTGCAGTTCCGCACCGTGGATATCGTTTGGAGCAGCGCTGATCATATCCTTGCCAGGGGGCTTAAAGAGGGTGAGAAGCTTATCGTCTCCGACGTTCCCGCTCCGGTGGAGGGAATGAAGGTTAGCGTAAGCGAAGATCAGGAGCCCGAAGCCAGTAGCCAGAATCCAGCAATACGCGACACGGTGACACGGAGAAAAATCATTAAGATGTCATATATCAACTAAAGGCCCAGGAAATCGATATGGAAGATTTTAACTCCAAACCTCAAACCTCAAACCCCAAACTCGAAACTTCTTATCGTGGTGCGATAGCATGGATGGCCAGCAACCCCGTCGCGGCCAACCTCATCATGATCGTGTGCCTGGTTGGCGGTTTCCTCATGCTGGGCAAGATCACCCAGGAGGTATTCCCCAGCACAGAACAGGACATCGTAAGGATCCAGGCTTTCTATCCGGGGGCCAGCCCCGAGGAGATCGAACAGGGCCTGATCCTTGTCATCGAGGAGGCTGTCAGGGGCCTCGATGGTGTTAGCGAGGTGAGTTCCACAGCTGATGAAGGAAGGGGAACCGTCAATGTGACGCTCCTGGAGGGGCAGGATCTCCAGAAACTGGCCAACGATATCAAAAGTGAGGTCTCTCGTATTGGCACCTTCCCCGCGGATGCCGATGACCCTGAAGTGAGGATCCTTTCCAGGCGGCGGAACGTCATCGACCTGGTTCTTTATGGGCAGACCAGCGCCGCGACCCTCCACGAACTGGGTGAACTGACCCGGGACCAGCTTCTCACAGACCCCGACATCACCCAGGTGGAACTGGACGGCGTGCGCCCCCTGGAAATCAGCATTGAGATCTCTCAGGAGAACCTGCTCCGCTATAACCTGACCCTCGACGAAGTGGCGGCCAGGCTGCGCAGCGCCGCTGTGGACCTCCCCGGCGGCGGCATCAAGACAGCCGGTGGTGAGATCCTTCTCCGAATGAAGGAGCGACGGGACTATGGCCGCCAGTTCGCCAGCATCCCGGTGATCACGGCCCCCGACGGTTCCCAGGTCCTGCTCGGAGACATCGCTGTCGTGAACGACTCCTACGAGGATTCCGACAGCTACGCCACCTTTGACGGCAAGCCCGCCGTCTTTCTCGACATCTTCCGTATCGGGGATCAGACCCCCATAAAGGTGGCCGATGGTGTTTTCAGGCAACTCGAGATCCTGAAGAACACCCTTCCGGAAGGGATCGGGATCGCCATTTTGAGGGACAACGCCAAAGCCTACCGGGAGCGCGCCGAGCTGCTTATCAGGAACGGGATCCTGGGCACCCTGCTGGTCCTGGTGATCCTCGGCATTTTCCTCGAGCTCCGTCTGGCATTCTGGGTGATGATGGGCATCCCCATCTCCTTTCTGGGTTCCCTTCTCTTCTTCCCCGTCCTGGGAATCTCCATCAACATGATCACCCTTTTCGCTTTCATCATGGCCGTGGGTATTGTGGTGGACGACGCCGTCATTGTGGGAGAGAACGTCTACTATTATTACCAGGAGGAGGACAATCTTCTTGACGCCGCCACCCGGGGAGCCCGGGAGATCGCCACCCCGGTGACCTTCAGCATCCTCACCAACGTAGCCGCCTTCATGCCTCTGTACTTTATCCCGGGAGTCATGGGCAAGGTGTTCAAAATGATACCGCTGGTGGTCTGTACAGCATTTATGATCTCCCTCTTCGAATCTCTTTTTATCCTGCCGGCCCACCTTGGACACCGTCAGGAGAGAAAACTGGGCAGCATCCGGGGGTGGATCCACCAGCGCCAGCAGGCCTTCTCCCGATGGTTCATCCGCTGGGTGCGCAACCGCTTCGGCCCTTTCCTGGACGCCGCCCTATCGAGGCGCTACCTGGTTATTGCCATTGCCGTTGCCATTCTGGCCTTCTTCCTGGCTTACGCCGGCAGCGGGCGCATGGGTCTGGGGCTTTTCCCCCGGGTGGAGTCCGATTTCGCCAGAGCGTCGGCAAGCATCTCCTTCGGCTCTCCGGTGGAAAAAACCGAAGCCGTAGCCAAAAAGATGCGTGCGGCAGCCCTCAAGGTGGTGGAGGAGTCAGGGCACCCGGAGTTGACCACGGGGATCTACACGCGCATCGGCAGGGGGGGCAGTCACAACCTCTTCATGATCGTCTATCTGGCCGACCCGGAGATCCGCGACAAGATCATGACTACCAGGGAGTTCACCAGGAAGTGGCGCGAGGCGTTAGGGCCGCTGCCGGAGGCCGAGACCCTCAACCTGGCCTCGGACTTCGGAGGTCCGGGTTCAGGATCGGCAATCACCGTGGAGCTTAGCCACCGCGACACCCGTGTGCTGGAAAAAGCCAGCGCCGAACTATCTGAAGAGCTTCTCAACTACTCACTGGTCAAGGATATCGACGACGGGTTCCAGCCGGGCAAGGAACAGCTCGATTTCTCTCTCACTGACCGGGGGAAGGCCCTGGGACTTACCGCCGACAATGTTGCCCGGCAGATCCGCAGCTCTTTCTACGGCTCCAGGGTCCTGCGCCAGCAGCGAGGCCGCAACGAAGTGACCGTCACAGCCCGTTTGCCTGAGGCCGAACGCGAGTCCATATACAACCTCGAAGAGATGAAGATCAAAAGCCCCACGGGGGGGTTCGTGCTCCTGCGGGATGCGGTGAACGTCGAACGGGACCGCGCACTCACAACAATAAACCGCCGTGGAGGCAGGCGCGTCGTCCAGGTGACCGCTGATATAAACGACAGAAGCCGTTCCGGTGAGATCAAGGACGCTCTCAAGGAAACAGAGCTTCCAAGACTCCTGGGCCGCTATCCGGGACTTCAGTACAGTTTTGAGGGTCATGCCGCCGACACCCGGGAGAGCATGCAGAGTCTCAAGATCGGGTTTACTATCGCAATGATCCTTATCTTCGCCATGCTGGCAATACCCTTTAAATCCTACACCCAACCCCTCATCGTCATGAGCAGCATACCCTTCGGCATTATCGGAGCCGTCATAGGCCACCTGATAATGGGCTACAGCCTGAGCGTCGTGAGCATGTTCGGTATCGTGGCGCTATCCGGGGTCGTGGTTAACGACTCCCTCATTCTCATCGACTTTGCCAACCGCCGCATCCGCGAAAAAGGCATGTCCATCCACGATGCGGTCCTCGACGCCGCGATCCAGCGCTTCAGGCCCATCCTGCTCACCACAGCAACGACCTTCGGCGGATTGGCCCCCATGATGTTTGAGCCGGCCATCCAGGCCCGGTTCATGATCCCCATGGCCATCAGTCTGGGCTACGGGATCCTCTTCGCTACGGTGATCACCCTGGTTATGGTGCCGTGCCTCTACATGGTGGTTGAGGATCTGGGGAATTTACATGAAGATGTGAAGCGGGGCTGGGGAAAACTCATAGGACATGGCGACGCGGAGACACGGTGACACCCCTCGACTCTGCTCGGGGCAGGCGAGGCGCAGAGAAAGGAGCTGTTTCAAAGTATCCAGGTGTCGAAGTATCTGAGTAAAACCCTCCATGCCCGTCATTCCGGCATCAAATAGTCCCATTCCTTACTCTTCTTCCCCTTTGAGGGGGGAAGACCGAGATGGGGGTGAAAAGATCCATCCGGAATCCAGTCGCTATAAAAGCGATGTTTCTTACCACAGATGGGATGAAGTAGGCCGGTACCACCTGTCAACGGGATGCTAAAATAGCTCCCAACTTTTAACGGGGT
>JARGFZ010000077.1 GCA_029210965.1 bacterium
TCATATATGCCAAGCATAACCCACGTCGCAAGGTAGGCAGATCCTTATTGACAACTGACAGACATCATTATGTCTCGAAGGTATTCATGGTTTGATTCCCTGCGAATAGAGTAAGATCCGTCATTGAAGGAAATCACGCGCTGCGTGATTATCCGGAACCCATTGGAAGGAGAAAGATGGCTGGCCTTGGAAAATATCTGATCCTGTTCGGAATCGTCATCATCTTTGTGGGGACTCTCCTTCTCATCGCGCCAAAGGTCCCATGGCTGGGGCGTTTGCCGGGGGACATCCTTATCCGCAAAAAGAAATTTACCTTCTATTTTCCCCTGGCCACATCCATTATTCTCAGCATCATCCTCACGGTGCTGATCAACCTGTTCAGGAAATAATTTAGACTCAAAATCCAGGATGCAAGATCTAAAAAAAGACAATCTACGAAAGGGATTGAAGAGGGTCAGGCCGGGAATTGAGCAATACCCATATGATAGTGTCAGAGATTGACAAATTCCCGGCCTGACCCCCAGAAGTTCGCATGCTAAACTTGACGCTTAAACGTTATAGCGTTAAGGTGCCCTCATGAGCGGAAGATCCAGACGCGCCACCATCTACCTCGACCCTGACCTGCACAGGGCCCTGAAGCTCAAGGCGGTCCAGATGGACCGGTCTGTCTCAGAGCTGGTGAGCGAGGCCGTGAGGGAAAGCCTGACCGAGGACGCCGAAGACCTGGCTGCTTTCGACACACGTTCTTCGGAGCCCGATCTGGATTTCGAAACGGTGGTCCGGGACCTGAAGGAACGTGGCAAGATATAAGCTCCTCATCAAACCCTCCGCGGTGAAGGAGCTCGAATCGATCCCGGAAAAAGACCATCCCGGATCGTCTACCGGATCCAGGGACTCGCAGACAACCCCCGCCCCCACGGCTGTGAAAAGCTTTCGGGGCAGGAAAAATATCGTCTGAGGCAGGGTCGATACCGGATCCTGTACCGGATCCTCGACGACGAGGTAGTTGTCATCGTGGTCAAGGTCGCCCACAGGAAGGAGGCGTACCGGGGCAGTGTCTAGTTCCAATAATTCACGAAGACAAACCGTGGGGACAAACCGTGGGGTCGGTTCTCGTTTTTCATACTTTTGTGTGAAATAACCCAAATCCAAGTCCTGCCTTGCATTCCCGCAGCTCTAAAGACTCAAGTGCTCTGACACCGGATCCCTCAAAAACTACCTCGACCTTGCGCAATTGCGCCTGAAGCTCGATGGCTGGGAGAAGGACCCGAGCCCACGGTTTGCCCCCGCCAGTTGAACCGTTCGATGGTGGTGTGAAGGATGTTGAGATACTTGATCCTGTCAGCCTCGTCGAGGAAGATCATCATCCTCTCATTACCCCTGCTTATGATATGTTATAGAGCGCCCTCGAACTGGATCCTCAACGGACGTGCCATTTTCGTTACGCTCCTGAGATAGGTTGAATATTGATTCAGGAGGTAGCAAAATGAGGACCAAAGGGAAAAACCTGAGAATCTGAGCTCCGACCCCAAGGGGTGCCGGATTACCTCATTGCCGCTGTTCAGAACATCAGGCTGCTGGTAACCCACGGCAAACCCAAACCGGCGGCAGTGGGCAAAGTGGAGATGGTTCAGGGCAGGAGAATCAACGCCTTTCTTTTATTTGCCCGTTTATTTGGCTTGGAATCGGATCAGTTGATCACTGTTTAGAAAAAAGCAGCGGGGTGTTGCGAAAACTGACCATGACACCCTTTGAGCAACAACCCGCCAAGATACGACCCCAGAATTACTGCTGCATTACGGGGATTGCTCGATGGTGATTTGGAAGATCACCCCATGGACAAGAAAGCTTCAGAGCTCATAGAGAAGTTCCTGAACCCCATCCTTGAGACGGAGGCGTCATTGCTCCCAGGAAAGAAGCAGCGTGCTCTGCATGAAATGAGTCTCATCTTGAAGCATGATGGAAAGGAAGCGGAACGGGTAGGCGACAAAGATCGTATAAAAACCGTAAGAGATCACCTAAGCCTACTTGAGATCCCGGCAAATGAAGACGAGCGCCCCGATCTTGATGCTGTGGCAGAAGCCTGGCTCGATCTGATCCGTGAGACCTGGTACGAAAAGTTGACCCAGCGCCGACGGTTCAAACCGTTGCGATTGAAGAATATCAGGAAGGACTTGAGGAACAAGCCGATATTCTCTGAGCGGATCGTTGATGCCTTCGAGAAGATCCCAACGGCTCAGCCCATTCATACAAAGGTTTTTTCTGCAATAGTGGGTGTGCCAGACTGAGAGAACTACTTCATGGGGCGTGGGGGGCAGGGCACATTCCTTGGTTTCAGGCCTGATCCCACAGATTCCTGTTAATCTTGCCATGGGCAGGGTGCTTTCCACTCGTGGCACAGGGGGTAGAAAATGTCCGAAAAGCAAAGCTCCGGAAAGGAAAAGGGTGGCAAAAAAACGAGCGGCAAAGTTGTCGATATCAGCACTCGTTTGGATCTGCCTCCGGAAAAGTCCGAAGTATCCAATGTATCCGCAGCCTGGGACTTGATCTACGAAGCCAGGGAAATACAGGGCAGGGAAAAGAGGGTAAAGCTTGCGAATAAAGCCCTCGAGCTCTGGCCGGACTGCGCCGACGCCTACATCATCCTTGCCGAGGATGAGGCGGGCACTGTGGAGGAGGCTGCGGAATACTTCGAAAAGGCTGTCAAGGCCGGGGAGCGGGTTCTGGGAAAGAAGACGTTCGAGGAGGATAAGGGCCATTTCTGGGGACTTCTCGAGACCCGGCCCTACATGGCAGCCAGGGCCGGCCTGGCCTTCATGCTGATCCAAATGGGTAAAACGGAGGAAGCGGCTCAACACTACAGGGAGATGCTCGCTCTCAACCCGGGGGACAACCAGGGGATCCGTTACGAACTGGCGGCGCTCCTCGTGGAGCTGGAATGCGACGAGGAGCTTGGAAAGCTGCTGGCAAGGTATGAAGGCGATGGTTCCGCCGCCTTCACCTACACCAGTGCTCTTCTGAATTTTCGCAAGGACGGCGATTCGCCCCGCTCCAGGGATTTGCTGGCTGAGGCGTTTAAAAGCAACCCGTACGTGCCGAGGTACCTGCTGGGAAGGAATAAACTACCCGAACAGTTCCCCACCACCATCGGGTTCGGAGACGAATCGGAGGCGGTCTATTTCTCCATTACGTTCCTTCCGGGATGGTTCATGACGGTTGGCGCCATTGATTGGCTCAGGGAGTATGAGGCCGGCCTGAAGGAACAGGGTCCGGGTGGCGGCGCGAAGGCTTCGCCAAAAGCCGGACGCAACGAGCCATGTCCCTGCGGCAGCGGGAAGAAATACAAGAAGTGTTGTCTGGGTGTTGACAACACCAACGAAGGGCCGTCACCAGGCGGGACAGGAGACAGCCGACAGGAAAGTCTCAGGGACGAGATCCGCCAATTCGTTGAGGGCAAGTCCTTCGAGCCGGTGGAGGAGTTCCAGGCGGAAACGGATCGCTTCATGGATGTCAGGAACGTCGAGTCCATCGAAGATTTCGATGGGTTGTCGGCGGACCAGATGACCTGGCTTCTATACTATCCTTTCGATGCCAACTCGCCGTTGACCATCAACGCGGACGCGGCGGTCCCGGAGGATATCCCCTTCCTCAGGTTGTTTACACCAATTATCCGGGAATTGGCCAGGAAACCCTTGAAAGCAACAGCTACCGGGAACCTTCCCTTGAAGTTGGTGAAGGCGGTAGCCAACGAATGGTCTGCGGATCTTCCGGAAATATACAGGCGCCATTACTTGCGTATCAGGTCTGAAAAGGATTTCATGGATTTTCACACGGTGCGCCTCACTGCGTTGATGGGCGGGTTCATCAAAAAAAGGCATCAGTGCTTCAGCCTCACGAAGCGAGGTGAGTCCATCCTGGCGGATGGGTTTGGCGGGGAGGTGTTCCGGGGGCTATTCGAGACTTACGCACAGAAATTTAATTGGGGCTTCAGGGATCGGTACCCGGACCTGCAGATCGTCCAACTGGCATCCTTTTATGCTCTGTACCTGCTCAAGAAATATGGCGGCGAAGAAAGGCCAATGGCCTTTTACGGGGACAAATTCCTCCTGGCTTTTCCCATGGCGATCCACGACGTCGACGAAAAAGCATACTCGACCCGGGAGGAGACGGTCATGCAGTGCTTTGCCCTGAGGGCGATGGATCGTTTCGCTCACTTCTTCGGTTTTATGGAATATGCCGAAAAAGACTATGATCTTTTCAACCGGTTTGAAAGGAACGTCAGGAAGACACCCTTCCTGGACGACTGGATCAGCTTCCGGCTGAATTAGAGGGGTCGCAGCCGGCAGGATGGCAGACGAGACTGATTTTCACCCGGACAGCCAGACCTTTGGAGTTGCCATGAAAAAGTATCCGAAGAAGATTAATAAACTTATCCGTGAGCTTAAAATGGGGGGGTTCATTGGGGTCAAGGGGTGAATTATGGCGTATCCGATAGGTATTGTCAGAAATACCACAATTCACCGGGTTGTTGCTCAAACATGGCTGAGTTTGGTTTTTCGCAACTCCCCGCCATATGTTCCTAAACCGTGATCGGCTGA
>JARGFZ010000078.1 GCA_029210965.1 bacterium
GGAGCTCACAGTGGTGAAGAGCCATGAGCTGTTGGAAAGGCAGGGCTTGGTGGTGCCACAGCGGACGCTGCACCGTTACGCCCTCGAGGAGCTGGGTGTGGGCCGGTCGGTCCGGTCGACGACGGTACGGGTTGCTGATGGTGAGCCCGGCGATGAGCTGCAGGTCGACTTCGGCAAGCTGGGTCGGATCCCCGACCCGGACACCGATCGGATGCGGGACCTGTGGGCACTGGTGTTTACACCGGTCGTATCGAGATTCAGTTTCGTATGGCTGTGTCACCGACAGACCATCGACGACGTGATCGCCGGATTCGAAGCGGCTTGGGCGTTCTTCGGCGGAGTGTTCGCCACGGTGATACCCGACAATCTCAAGGCCATCGTTGATGTGGCGAATCCGGTGGAACCCAGGTTGAACCAGGCGTTTGTCGAATACGCCCAGGCTCGCGGGTTCAAAATCGACCCGGCCCGGGTCCGGTCTCCCCAAGACAAGCCGAGGGTGGAGAGGACGGTGCCATTCGTACGCAACTCGTTCTTCGCCGGCGAGATCTTCATCGACCTGGCCGACGCGCAACGGCGTGTCGAAGTGTGGTGTCGGGAACGGGCCGGGATGCGGATCCACGGCACCATCCAGGCCCGCCCCGCCGAAGTGTTCCGCATCGAAGAACAGCCAGTGTTAGCTCCGGCTCCGAAGGCTCGGTATGACCTGCCGGTCTATGCCACGGCGAAGGTGCATCGGGATCATCACATCGAGGTGGCCAAAGCGTTGTATTCGGTTCCGGGGAATCTGATCGGCACCCGGGTCGACGTCCGCGCCGACGCCCAGCTGGTCAAAGTGTTCTCCCGTGGTCAGTTGGTCAAGGTCCACCCCCGTCAGAAGCCGGGCCACAGGTCGACCGACCCCGAGGATCTGCCGTCGGAGAAGACCGCCTACGCGATGCGGGACCTGGACAAGCTGCAGAGGATGGCCGCATCGTATGGCCTGGCCATCGGCGTCTACGCAACCGCCCTGTTGGACATCCCTCTGCCCTGGACGAAGATGCGTCAGGTTTACGCCCTCCTGGGATTGGTCAAAAAGTGGGGTGCGGAACGTGTCGACGCCGCCTGTCAAAGGGCTCTCGACGCCGAGGCGGTCAACGTTCCACTCATCGGACGGATGCTCGAACGAGGCACCGAAACCGGCGCCGAGACCGAAGACCGCGGAACCCAGCTGCCCACCAATGTCGTCGCTCCACGGTTCGTCCGAGACGACAGCCACTTCGCCGTCCGCACCGGCACCACCAGCGAGGAGGTGAACTGATGGCCACTCCGATGGTGACACCGGAACTGAAGGCGCTGCTGCGGCCCTCTGCGTTACAGCTTCTAGCTCGCTCTTAACCAAGGAGAATCTTATGAAACCCATCGCCGAACTCAAAGACTTCGTCATCAACCCCACCCAGAGCATCACCCCGGATGTGAAGGTCGGGGAAGGGGTGAGGATTTTCAACTTCGTCAACCTTTACGGGTGCTCCATCGGGGATAACTCCAAGGTGGGCACCTTCGTGGAGATCCAGAAGAATGCCTTTATCGGCGCCAACTGCAAGATCTCCAGCCACTCCTTCATCTGCGAGGGGGTGACCATCGAGGACGACGTCTTTGTAGGGCACAACGTCACCTTCATCAACGACCGTTTCCCCCGATCCACCAGCGAGGAGGGGACCCTCCAGACGGAAGCCGACTGGCACTGCGAGATGACCCTGGTGAAGAAAGGGGCTTCCATCGGTTCTTCAGTGACTTTGCTGTGCGGTGTCACCGTTGGCGAGAACGCCATCATCGGTGCGGGAAGCGTTGTGACGAAGGATGTTCCGGCCAATACCATCGTGGCGGGCAACCCGGCGAGGGTGATGAGGGAAATAGATTCATAGTCATTGCGAGGCCCGGCGTTTTCCATGGCCGCGGCAATCCCATCGTTCGTCATTCCGGAAGGGGCGAAGCCGCTGTCCGGAATCCAGTCGCACTTGCTTGCCACGTCATAGTTGAAAGCGTTGACGGGCTTGCCCCGGCGTAGCCTCTTGTCCACCATAGCTTCAGCGAAGGTGGATGGCGAAGACGGGTCATTCCGGAAGGGGCGAAGCCGCTGTCCGGAATCCAGTCGCACTTGCTTGCCACGTCATAGTTGAAAGCGTTGACGGGCTTGCCCCGGCGTAGCCTCTTGTCCACCATAGCTTCAGCGAAGGTGGATGGCGAAGACGGGTCATCGCGAGCCCTAAAATAGTCCCGTTTCCTTGCTCTTCCTCCCCTTGCCAGTAGTCCATTTCCTTACTCTCCCTCTCCCCTGGAGGGAGAGGGTCGGGGTGAGGGGGAAAAGGTTTACCGAGGGGGGAGGATTGAGGTGGGGGTGACTGGAATTTACCCATGTGACCTGTCGCGGCGAAGTTGTGCCGCAGGCATAACGAAGACGGAAGCGATCCCGAAGTTCAAAAGCCTTAACGCGGAGTTACGCAGAGTGCGGCTCGCTGGTAGGCCGCATGGGCCGCGGGGTTCCGCAGAGAAGATCTAAAGCAAATTTACCACAGCAGGGACACTCCCAGTCCCTACCACAGGGTTTCACAGGGTAAGTCGCCCCCCCTCACCAAAGCTATTGAGACATTTCAGTTTGTGATGAAAACTTGCTTTCATCTCCACCTGAAATGGCTCAATCAGCTGATTTCAGAGAAAACCTTCTCCCTGCGAGAGAAGTTGCGATACTTTGCGTCCTTTGCGGTAATTAGCTTTAGTTTCCCCCCCGTTAAACCCTGTGATGCGGTCCGGGAATGACCGCGCTGTGGTCAGCCAGCTTTAATGTTTGGTTTGTCTGCGGCCCTCAGCGATAGCACCTGAAAAAGGTGTCCCCTGCGGCTCTCTGCGTTACAGCTTCTAGCTTTGCTTTGGGCCTTGGGCTTTGGACCTTAATTTGTTGTCTTTGGGCTTTAGTTCTTATTTGCATCGTTAAGTCTTAATCAATCGATCTCTCTTGAGGAGGGGGGTCCCCGGAAAATCGCCACCCTATTTTCCGGTCAGCTCTGAATTTTACGGCAATGCGAAAATTCAGAGAAAGGAGCTGTCTACAATGAAAGTCAACTTCCTGGATCTTAAAGTTCAGTACGAAGCTATTAAGGACGAGATCGCAGTCGCCCTGCAGGCGGTCCTCGACAAGACAGCCTTTGCGGGCGGACCTTTCGTGGCCAAGTTCGAGGAGGAGTTCGCGGCCTACTGTCAGACTGAGCACGCGGTGGGCGTGGGCAGCGGAACCGAAGCCCTCTGGCTCGCCCTGCTGGCCGCCGGTGTGGGCCCCGGTGATGAAGTGATCACGGTTCCCAACACCTTTATCGCCACCGCCGAGGCCATCTCCTTTGCCGGGGCGACGCCGGTGTTCGTGGATATCGATGAGGATACGCACAACATGGATCCAAATCTTCTGGAAGCGGCCATCACTTCAAAGACCAAGGCGGTCATCCCGGTCCACCTGTTCGGCCAGCCCGCCGATATGGATCCGATCCGCATTATAACCAAAAAGTATGGTCTGTTCCTTCTGGAAGACTCCTGCCAGGCCCATGGGGCAGAGTACAAGGGCAAGCGGACCGGCTCCCTGGGAGACGCCGGGGCCTTTTCCTTCTATCCCGGCAAGAATCTCGGCGCCTACGGAGAAGCCGGCGCGGTGACCACCAACGATGCAGACCTTGCCGCCAAAATGAAAATGATCCGGGACCACGGACAGGCGGCCAAGTACTATCACGATGTGATCGGCTGGAACGGACGCATGGACGGATTCCAGGGAGCGGTTCTTTCGGTGAAGCTCAAGTATCTGGACCGGTGGAACGATGCCAGGCGCCGGAACGCGGACCTTTACAGGCAGCACCTGGCTGGTATCGAAGGTATTATTCTTCCTGAAGAGGCTGATTTCGCGCGGCACGTCTACCATATTTTTGCTATTCGGGTCCAGGGTATGGATCGGGATGCTTTCATGAAGGCTTTAGGCGAGAAGGAGATCTTCAGCGGTATCCACTATCCAGTGCCGGTGCATCTTCAGAAGGCCTATGCTGGTATAAACCTGGGGCCGGGCTCTTTCCCGGTGGCGGAAAAATGTGCTTTCGAATACGTATCTTTGCCCATGTTTCCGGAGTTAAAGGAAGAAGAAATAAGGTTCGTTTCTGAAGTTATATCTTCCATGTAAGGCAGAACTGACCTCTGCACCAGCGATTGAAATGTCCGAATTCAAAATTATAAATCCTCTCGAAGATCCGGCTTGGGACAGCATGATTTCTGTCTTTCCGGAATCTGGACCCTTTCATTCTTCAGGCTGGGCCAGAACCCTTGCCGAAGCTTACGGGTA
>JARGFZ010000079.1 GCA_029210965.1 bacterium
GACGTTTTTCCCTTTCCGAGGAGCAAAAAGCCGATAACGGACTTTTTGCGACCCTGTCAAGGTTAAAGGTTTGAAGTTGCTGAATAAATAAACATCAAACTCCCAAACCTCAAACTACCTTTGATTGTTGTGGATTCCACCCATTTTCCTTATAATCCCCCCAATGTTTGACGCCTTCCAAATCCAGATCGAATACTACCTGGCCAAACTATCCATCCCTTCACCTTGGGGTATAGACCTGTTTGACAGTATCACTGTCATGGCAGGCGGACTTTCTTTCCTTTTCTTCCTTGTTTTTATCATGGTAAATCGAGCACCCAGATCCCGCGAAGAAGATGAACGATCAGTGCGACTCCTTCTTAAAAAGGCCAAAAAGGCCGAGAAAAAGGATAGCTTCAAAGAGGCCGGCGATCTTTACCTGTCAGCCAGACATTACATGAAAGCCGCCAAGGTATTCGTTAAGATCGAGGACTTCGAGAAGGCTGCGGAGTCATGCCTGCTTAACAATGATTACGCCAACGCAGCCAAGTGCCTTGTGAGGATCGGGGACCACGCCCAGGCTGCGGAACTTTTTCTGAAAGCCCGTGATTACACCAACGCCGCACAAAACCTTTATACGATCGGAAGACTCGGTGAAGCGGCCCCGTTGTTCGCCAAGGGAGGGCATCCCGACAAGGCAGCAGAATGTTATTTAAAGATAGGGTTTTACCAGAAGGCCGGTGAACTGCTTGCTGAAGCAGGGGAATATGACCAGGCGGCACCTTGCCTGTTAAGGACTCTTCAGGAGAGAAGCAGCAGGCGTGATTCATCCCTTACCCTTGAAGAGGATGCTGTTTCAGGAAATATCGCGCGTCTCGGGGCAAAATGTTTTCTTGACACTGGACAGAAGCTAAAAGCAGCTCAGGCTCTTGAACTGGGCGGCCTGTTTTCAGATGCCGGACACCTTTATGAGGAACTGGGTGAGAAGAGCAAGGCTTCAGAGGTTTATATCAGGGGTAAGGATACAACCTCCGCAGCCAGGGTTCTTGAATCATCTGACCATGCGGACGAAGGTGCACTCCGGGTTGCCGAAGCCCTGGTCCAAGAGGGCAAACCCATCGAGGCGGCTGACCTTTTTGCACGGTTGGGGGAGTGGAACAGAGCAGCCAAACTATTCATTGAAAACGACCTGAAGGATCTGGCTGTAGAAGCTTATGCTCAGCATGGAGACCATAAATCAGCAGCTGACCTGCTCGTTGAGATGGGAAAACCCTCCGAAGCGGCATCGATGCTAATGGAAGCCGGAAAACCGGAGGATGCTGCCCGTATCTATGGAAAGCTTGGCGAAAAGGAAAATGAACTTGGTGCTCTGGTCAAGGCTGGTGCCCATTTCCAGGCGGCAAAACACTTTCTTGACCTCGGTAAAGAGACAGAAGCTACTGAGGAGCTTCAAAAGGTTGAACCTGAGGATACAAACTTCAAAGAGGCTAACGCTCTTCTTGGGGCGATTTTCTTCAAAAAGAAGCAGTGGTCCATTGCAATTGCAAGCTACCAGAACGCCCTTACTGATGAAAATGTCAGGCGGGACAATCTGGAATCTTTCTACCGGTACGCCTCATCTCTCAAGGAAGACGGACAGCTTCAGGGAGCTCTTTCCATACTCGAAAAAATTCTCCTGGTTGATTATCACTACAGAGATATCAAGGACCAGGTTCAGAGCATTAAAGGGGTCTTAAGCGCATCTTCACCTGAATTGAGTTCGCCCTTCGTGCCGTCATCCCCTGACGCTACGATGGTTGCCCGGGGCGGGGATCAGACCGGGAAGTCCAACAGATACCAGATCATCGAAGAGCTTGGCCGTGGAGGGATGGGGATCGTCTACAAGGCGAGCGACAACCTCCTGGACAGGATCGTTGCCTATAAAGTGCTCCCACCCCATGTTCAAAAGGACAGGAAGATATTGGACATGTTCCTAAGGGAGGCCCGGTCGGCGGCTCGCCTTTCACACCCTAACATCGTCACGATCTTTGACGCTGATGAGGCTCGGGGAGAGTTTTTCATTATCATGGAGCTGGTTGAGGGAGACTCATTAAAGGAGCTTCTCCTTCAACAGGGGAAATTCCCGGTAAAAACAGCCCTTGTTCTGGCCGCACAGGTTTTCAAAGCCCTGGCATATGCCCATGAAAAAGGAATCGTTCACAGGGATATTAAACCTGCAAACCTCCTCTGGGCAAAATCGGACAAACAGGTAAAGATCACTGATTTTGGACTGGCCCGGGTTATCGAGGAGGGGAGAAAGACCCACACACAAATGGCGGGGACCCCTTATTACATGGCTCCGGAACAGATTCTCGGTGGGACGGTGGATCATCAGGCCGACCAGTACGCCATGGGCATTACACTCTATGAATTTGTTACAGGCACAGTCCCGTTTAAGGAAGGGGACGTCCTTTATCACCACGTACACACTCAACCACAGCCACCGGAAACTCACAACCCGGAACTGTCTCAACCTCTCTCCAATTTCATCATGAAATGTATCGACAAGGACCCGGACAAGCGCTTCCCGGATGTGGTTGCCGCCCTGGTGGAGTTGAGGACACTATTAACTTAAAATCATTGGACGCGGAGACTCGGGGAAGGGGAGTGTAGGCGAGGAGAGAGCACAGCGACCGAGCGGCCAGGCGAAAAATCAGAAAAATTAAATGTAAATTCTCCGCGTCTCCTTTTCTCCGCGTCCCCGTGTCAAGCGGTTGTATTTACCTGAAAACTCCGTGTCACCGAATCACCGTGTCTGATCACTACCCCGCCGGATGCTTCGTCCCTTCGAGCTTCGCGTCAGCAAAATCGGTTCCAACGATTGTGGCTCCTGTCATGTCGGCCCGGGAAAAATCGGCCCCTCCCACGTTGGCCCTTGAAAGATCGGCGCTGATAAGGTTGCTCCCTGTAAGGTCTGAACCCAGCAGGTTGCATCCGGTCATTTTAGCACCTTGAAAATCGCCACCTGAAATGAGACATTTTTTTAGTTTGGCCTCTTTAAGGTTGGCGCCCACAAAGGATGACTTTACGAAAGATGATGATTCAGCCGCTGCGTAGGTCATCCTCGCATAACTGAGATCGCATTCTGAAAAATTCCCTGCATTCAGAACTGCCTGGGACATTTCCGCTCCCCTGAACACCGACTTGGGGTATGCCCCACCGGACAAATCAGCGCCGGTCAGGTTGGCAAGGGCAAAATCTGCACCGGAGGAGCGGGTCCCCTTGAGATTGGCTTTTAACATCGTCGCCTCAACAAACCCCGCTGAAAACAGGGCGGATTCCTCCAGGTTAACTCGGGTTAATACAGCCTCTTTGAGATCGCTGCCCGACAGGTCTGATCTATAAAGCACTGCCTTTGAAAAGTTGGACCTTATCATGGAAGCTCCCCTGAAGTTTGCCTCCTCAAGTCTGACCTCCTCGAAATCAGTTTCATTGCAATTGGTGAAAGGAGCCTGCAAGTTTGCCCCGGTAGCCCTGCGGACTTTCGCCCCAGTGAGACGAGCACCCGAAAGATCGCAGTTACCCAGCTTGGAGTCGTCAAGTACAGCTCCCGCAAGGTTCGAACCGGCACACATGGCCCCCGTCAGATCAACACCCGTCAAAAGACATTTTGAAAGATCCGCATTTTCCATATGTACGCCGTTCAGGTTGGCATAGGAAAGGTCGGCATCCGAAAGATCAGCCCCGGTGAGCGTTGCGCTGGTAAGGTCAGCATACTGGAGATTGGCACCCTTAAGCTGGATTTTAGAAAGATCTTCACCCCGAAGAGATATCCGGACAAGGTATGCCCCTGCAAGGCTATTGCCTCGTTTATTTTTATTCAGTACCTCTTCAGGTGTGTAATCGGCCATGTGCGGTCTCCGCATCTGAGTTTAAAGTTTGGAGTATATTCCTGAAGCATGAAAAGCTTGTAGATCATGTGCACAAGCCGTCTCTTCATCGTTTTGGCGCATAGAATTCCAACTTCAGATTTTGACAGGGTCGCAAAAAGTCCGTTATCGGCTTTTTGCTCCTCGGAAAGGGAAAAACGTG
>JARGFZ010000080.1 GCA_029210965.1 bacterium
CCATAAAAAGGTTGCCTGTATATTACCATAACAGCTACCCTGAACCCAATAAAACCAAGCATTTGGGCAACAGGCCGTCACGGCCTGGCCCCCGGAAGGCCCCATTACAATCCGTACATGTACGGAGGCCAACTTATGGCAGAAATAGCAAATTAAAGGGGTATTGTACAGAATTCACTTAACAATCAAGCTATGATTATTATAATTTATGCTTGACATTCTTTTTTCTTGGTTTATTATTGAAATCAAGATAACAAGAAATGGATGTCAGGCATGAAAAAGACAAAGCATTTCGGAATCAGGATGTCACAGAGAGGCGTTACCCGGGAAATGGTCGATTTCGTATTGGAACTGGGTGGCCAGGACGGTGACATGATCTCTCTCTCCAAAAAAGAGCTTGAGGGCCTCAAGGCGGAACTGGATCGCAGGGAAAAGGCTTACAGGCAAAGAGGGTTGGATTCCCAAACCAGAGAGTTGGGGCTCAAAAAACGGGTAACCATGAAGCTCCTGGACAAAGGCGGCCTGGTTGTTGTCACTGAAGGCGGCCATTTGATCACCACTTATCACTACGGCAACGGCCGAAAGCATTGAGGCATTAGTCATGAAGAATAAAGTGCTTTACACAATTTTTGACAGGTTTCGTGGTCCTTTAAATATTGACTACCAGGCCATCCAGTTTATTGCCCAGCTTGTCGCCTGGCGAAAAATTTCCGAAGAAGGGAAACTGGAAGACGGGCTCAGGTTTCATAGTGTGTGCGATGGAAATATCTCACCTGACAAGATCGCAGTTGCCCTCATGGCTCTTTCGACGCATGATGCATTGGCCGAAAATACCAGAGCCTTCGAGTTGGATGCAGCATGCCTAAAGCGGTTTAGCAGCAGTGAGTTGAGCGATATCTGTGCGGTGATAGATTCCCTGTTCGGTAAGAACATCATCAGTTACAGAGAAACCATTTCCTCTCTAAGCGAAATGGTGCCCTTGCGCCTGGAAATAGATGAATACAATCTTTCGGATAATTTGGGTCTCCTAATGCTCCACCTCATAAACCCGGACAAAGACGATTTTGTGTATTGTCCCCTGACAACATCATTCAATCTGGCCAGAACAAGTGCCCATTTCTTTGAAAATGTTTACCTGGAAACCCAGCTGAATACTCCGTGGCCATGGCTGATCAATATTCTTGAGGATTCTCATATTCAAACAAAAATAGGCGATCCGGTTCGCTCTCCGAGCTGGATTGAAGATGGAACTCTCAAACAGTTCGATGTGTGCCTTATGAACACAACTTGGAATTATCGCTACAAGGAAAAGATTGATGACTGGTTTGATAGATTCCCCAAAAGGAAGTTTTTCCACGGCGAGGTTTACCAGATTTATCATGCACTGGCTCAGACCAGGAAACGGCTTGCTGCCATCGTACCCAATAATTTGCTGCAGAGGGATTCTGGTGGAGAAGTCGAGTTCAGAAAAGACCTGATCAAAAATAACTGGTTGGATGCAGTCATTGGCGGGGGAACATCTAATCAGCTGCAACGCACCAGCATGCCCTTTTCCATCCTGATTCTCAACAAGGAGCGGACTCGCAAGGAAGTTCTCTTTATAGACGCGGACAGTGACGATTTCGGTAAGCAGTATGATGAACTGGTCAGTCATCTGAATGGAGTAACATATGCCAACAAAAAGAATGCAGAATCCCCTGACGCCCTGCATTTCTGTGCTGACGTTGTGGATTATTATCGTGAATTCGCAGCCGGCAAGGAGGCAGTACCTCTCGGCGCTGAAATAGTTCAGCCGGATCAGTTGGAGGAGAACAATTACAACCTGGCAGTCAAGCGTTACGTCATTTCCGAGGTGGAACATTGCATCAACAACGCTCTTGATTCAGTAGAGACCACCGAACTGGGAAAGATTGCGGAGTTAATAAGACCTCAGGCGGTTAAGAGCCAGAAGGAAGGCTTTGCAGACTATGAATTTTTTGAAGTTTCAGCCTCTGACATACCGACGGAGGGTTGGATTGGAGACCTCCAGGAAATAGTCACTGTAGAAGTCGTTAACCTTACAAAGGCTGAAAAACAGAAATTAAAGCCGGGCGATGTTCTCCTGGCAACAAAGGGAACTGTAGGAAAAGTTGGAATTGTTCCGGAGACGTATGAGGGTGACTGGCTTGCCAACCAGTCATTCCAGATCATCCGGTTAAAGAAAGACAGCCCCATAAATAATCCTCGCGTGCTGTACATGTACCTGAAATCCGAAGTTGCTCAGGACCTTCTGGAAGTCAAATCCTACGGTACAACCATCCCCATGGTCCAGAAAAGAGATGTCGTAAGTTTTCCTGTTATCGTTCCGTCTAATGAACAGCAGAAAGAAATTGTCAGATCTTTCGAAGAGCAAGTTCGGCTAAAGGGAAAAATCGAAAAACTGCAAGAGGAAATTGCGAATGAAAATGAAAGACATTGGGATGTTAAATGAAATGATAACCCTAAAAGCGCCGATATCCGATCCACCCCAAAGGAGCTTAAGTTCGTCCGCAAGGACGCTGCTCCTGGACCTTCTCGAGGATCACAGAACCCGGGTGTTGGCTAGAAAAGCAAGCCGGCTCTACATCGGGTACTGGGGCAGATCCCTGTACTTCTTCCTTGGTGTCCAGGTGACTTTCACGGCAATTGTGGTCATGGCCAACAGAATGCTGCCCTGATTTGCTGACTGGGAGATATTGATGAAGAGAAAAAGCATCAAGAAACAGCTGACAAAGTTCAAGGATGATGCATCTAAGTGCCAAATCTGCCGCGAGGCGGGCCTTCTCTACAAGCACGAGAATGGGAAATGGGCCTATCCTCTGTTCGACAAGAACCTGGAATGCAGATCTGGTGTTCTGGCCATCGCTGAGGCCCCCAACGAAAAGGATACATTTGATCCGAAGAAGAGTTATTTATCCTACGACATCGAAACCGATCCAACGGGCAACTTCTTCAGGGAACTCCTTCACAGCGTTAACCTGACTGTGCACGACGTAATCATCACCAATTCAGTTTTGTGTCTACCTGCGGCCAAGAATGGCAAATATCCGGTTTCCTCCAGGCAGATTTCTATGTGCTCTACTTGGGTCAGCAGGCTGATATCGGAAGTTAACCCTGAGGTTGTACTCACTCTGGGTGGTAAGGCTTTAGAAGCCATCAAGAAAATCGATCGACACAGCCTGACCCTTAGTTCTGGTGCCGGAAAGATGCACTCCTGGTACGGAAGGAAGCTGCTTCCGTTGTATCACCCCAGCCTGCGGGGTAGAGCAAACAGAAAAGCTGACCTGCAGAAAAAGGATATATCGGTACTAAAGAAGTATCTTCAGATTTCCTGATCGAAAGGAGTCATGATGGCCTATTTCTTCATTAACACGGATGCCGATTCGCTAGGTGACTTCAGCCCACACGATATTTGGTTTGTGCCTATTCCGGTGAAACTGAACACCTGTTCCGCTTGAAACTGCACACTGAATCCAGGGCAAACTGAACAGTAGTCGGAGCGTAGCGACGCTGGTGTTTTCTTTTTACCCTAAGT
>JARGFZ010000081.1 GCA_029210965.1 bacterium
CAATCCTCATGATATCTATACTTTGGCCGTTGGTTGTGATATATAAAATTATCAAGAAATGGTTATGGAGGAAATGAAATATGAAAATAAAAATTAGAGGTGAATGCAATGAGTAGAATATGTCGGTCTGTGGAATGTGGTTTTTATAAGTATTACATGCTGTGGAATAACAATCAATGGTACTTAAGTATGCCAGATACTTGTAGCCAATGTAAACGAGCATATCCAGATATGTTTTGTAGTGAACTCGTTCTCGGTGGGGATGCAACCACGCCACAGCACTAAGCGGGGTGAAAGTAATAATGTTGTGTGAATATCAAGAATGTGAAAAAGAGGTAATAAAAAATGGTGTATAACATACGAGTTAAAATAACTGACCTTGCGGGTAGGAAACTGGCTATATATCGTAGTACCCGTGGATTGAAAAACGCAGAAGCACTTACTGAGATATTAGAAAATCTTGTAATATATGATGACAATTTTTATGTGGAAAATAAATAGAAATTGTTGGTTTTTGGGTATGTGTATATATGTGTTTTATATATAGTAAAACACACATATACGGACTGGTAGGTTTTTATACACATAGGCTTATATTTATCATTTTGGTATAAACAATAGATATATATAATATGAAATTAATCATATATTATTATGAAATTTAGTTCTACATTCAGGAGTTTTAATGGAACGCTGTATATAAGAGTTCCAAAAAGTGTTGAAGATGCGATCGGGCTGAAAAAAAGATTAGATTTGTGTGTGGATAAAGGAAAAAAACCACAGTGTGTTATAGAATATATTAGTGGTGATAAGATGACCGTTTCATTTAGGTTGAGGTGAGCATGTATTTTAAATTTAAGCTGTCTAAATCTGAGGATTCTCCATATATTGAATCTGTTATAAATAATAATAATGTTTATATTAAATTAATAGATAAGGATAAAATTCTTTATGATTATAAATATCCCCTGGGTTTTTGGAAAATGGGTGTTGGTAAAATGAATGGTTTGGTTGAATTGGTTAAATCGTTGGGGGTTGTTAAAGGCAAGACCGAATCTGAATTGTTGGTTTTGGCGTCTATTAATGAATATAGATCAATTTTTGATTTAAAAAAAATTCCGTTTGGGTTTGATGTTGATGGGGGATTATATACCTTGAGTGAGGACCGGGACGGAAACACAACCAGAAAACTAATTACACACACACCGGTTTGGGTTCCGTTTCAGTATTATAATTGTGATACAAATCATATGATGATTGACCTGGCTTTTTATTCACATGGTAAATTGTGTATTGTCCCGTCATATCAAAAAGACGCATTTCAAAGAAGGGGTATAATGGAAGTGGCGTCTCATGGTGCTTTATTAGAAGAGGGGAAAGCAGGGCAACTTATAAACTGGTTGACTAATTATATTCATTATAATGATATACCATTAAATCATGTATTTGAAAGGTTTGGGTGGAAGGATGATATGTGTTTTGTGCTTGGAACAAGAATGTTGTCAGATGTGGAAACTAAAAATATAAAGATTATGCAGGTCCCAGATAAAAGCATCCAGGGGTTGGAATGTAATGGTACAGCGGCTGAGTGGGTATCATACACTAAAAAAATATTAAAATATGATCGGGCGAGAATTAAATGTTATGCTGCGTGTGCGGCCCCGCTGCTGAAACTTGTTAACCAAAAATCTTTTGTTGTTCATGATTATGGTGATTCATCAACAGGAAAAACAAAAACATCAGAACTGGCTATGTCTATCTGGGGAGATCCTGGAAAACTTATTATGTCTGGGTTTGGTACGGCTGTTGGTAAAGAGCGCCTGGCCACTATATTTACAGACCTTCCAATATTTATAGATGAAACGTCTACCACAAACGAAGACGACACTAAAAATTTTATATATTTAATCGCTAATGAAACTGGGAAATTGCGAGGATTGAAAGAGGGGGGGTTACAAGACACAGCCAACTGGAAAACCATTGCCTTTACAACTGGTGAAGAGCCGTTAATTAATGACAATTCTTTTACGGGAATGGCTATGCGCACGATTGAATTGTTTGGGGGGTTGGGAGTATATGATAAGGAAGCCATTGATGAGTTTAAGATTGGTGTTGAATCGTGTTATGGTGTGTTGGGTGAATACATCATACATAAAATTATTGATAATGAAAAAGAATTGCAACAATATTATACTGAGCTTACAAAAAAGTTTAATGACTTGGCAACAGAGCTTAACATTTCATTGAATGGTATTGGTGGAAGATCGGCGTCTATGTTTGCCGTGATTGCGTTGGGTGGGTTAATTTTTGAAGAGGTTGTTGGTATGTGTGGTGGTGAACAAAAAGAAGCGCCTGTTATATGTGCAGATGTTTATAGAGAGTATATTAATATAATGTCTGAGGCAAAATATTCAATGAAAGCATATGAATATTTTATGTCGTGGTTTCATACAAAAGAAAAATATTTTTTGGTTGATATGATGGAAATTACAGGGAAGACACCATATGATATTTATGGGAATGTTACAGATACATATATAGATATTTTTCCTAACATGCTTAAAGAAGTTTTAGAAAGGGGTGGATTTAATTATAGGCGTGTTATAAAAGATTGGGTGGATGAAAAAATTATTATACAGTATGAAGATAAAAACGGTAAAAAATTTACAAATTATGTTGTAAAATATTATAATAAAACAAAAAAGGTTATACGTGTGGGGGTTAGAAATGACTGAAAATATACTAAATAAAGTAAACGAGGTAACTAAAGGTAACGGTGTGGTGTGTCTTCTGATATGTAAATGTTATATAGGTTACCAAGTTACCAAGTTACCTTGTATAGGCAAAAAGGATTTTATTACTAAAACTACTAATATATTAAAATTAAATTCACACACACCTATATACAGGTTAAAACGCTGTAAACGAGGTAACTTGGTAACCCGTGCGTTTTTTATAGAGCGGGCGCTGCTGTCAAAAGAAATTAACGATGGTAACCGGAGAGTAACTGAGGTAACCTTCTCATGATATCAGATAATATTAATAATTTTATAGGTGCGTTTCATTTTTCAGATAATAAAATAAAAGATATTATTAATAAATCCGAAGAAAATATACCTATATTAAATAAATCACAAATAGAAATAATGAAATTAATACATCAACAATTTCAAATACCCGCAATAAAAAAACTATATCATAATTTAGAATGGAAGGATCGTGTTTTTTGGGTGGTTCATGGTAATATATACAATCAATATGATGATTTATGTTCGACTGAACTGAAAGAATATATCATTGAATATATCAAGTCGGTGGGGTGGTAATAATTAGAATAGCATCATTATTTTCAGGTATAGGAGGGTTTGAAAAGGGAATGTTACAAGCCAACCCAGATATAGAACTTGTGTTCAGTAGCGAGATTGATAAATATGCAAGACAGATATACATTAAAAACTTTGGAGTAGAACCACATGGCGACATCACAAAAATCAACGCAACAGCTATCCCTGACCATGACATCTTGTGTGGGGGATTT
>JARGFZ010000082.1 GCA_029210965.1 bacterium
AATGACTTACAGTGCGAGTCATTGATTTGGGCGCCCCGCGCGGGGCGCATTGATGGACTTTTTGCGAGTCCATCAACCTTGAACCTTGAACATGACAGGACTTTCCATGCCCAAACGCATTACCCTCACCCCTGTGCTCATCCTTATCGTCGGTTTCCTGACGATATGCCCTGTCTTCATGCTGCTTTTGGGCAGTTTTTCCGAGGGGCTTGGAACCTTCGGCGGGATCACCCTGGACAAGTACATAAGTGCCTACACGGATCCTGCCTTCGCTGGCATCCTCATTAATACTATGATATTCACCCTTGGGTCGGCTCTGGTAGCCACGGCACTCGCCTTATTCCTGGCCTACATGAACACCCGCACCAACATCCCCTTCAAGTTCCTCTTCGGGGTCATTACCATCATCCCCATGATGATCCCGCACATCCTGTTCGCGGTGAGCTGGGTGCTCCTGCTTAACCCGAGCAACGGTATCCTCAACCGGCTGCTCATGGATATGTTCGGCCTGGAAAAGGCCCTCTTTAACATCTACACGCTGCCGGGGATGATCCTGGTGGAGGGACTGCTGGATCTGCCCATAGCGTACCTGATCATCGCGCCGGCCATGAGCGCCTTTGACGTGTCCCTGGAGGAATCGTCCAAGGTCTGCGGCGCCTCGACCTGGCGTACCCTGACCCGTGTGACCCTGCCGGTGCTGCGTCCGGCTATTCTGGCCTCGGCCATCCTGGTTATCGTGCGGAGCCTCGCCTCTTTCGCCGTTCCCTCCGTCATCGGGATGCCGGGCCGCAAGTACGTGCTGGCCACCCACATCTACCAGATCATTTCCACCGGGTTTTCCGCTGACTACGGGAAGGCCGCCGCGGTGGGCATGAGCGCCCTGGCGGCCTCTATCGTGCTCATTTACCTGTACCGCTACCTGACCTCGGAAAGCAGCCGCTACGTCACCATCTCCAGCCGGGGTTTCAAGCCCACCCTTATCGACCTCAAGGGGTCCCGTTATCCCCTCTTCACCGTCGTCGGGGCTCTTTCCTTCGTCCTCATCGTGCTGCCGGTCATCGTGCTCTTTTACACCTCCATGCTGCCCTACGTCATGGTGCCAGGTGCAAGGGCCTTCTCTCTCATGAGCTTCAAAAACTGGATCGATGTGCTCAAGGATCCCATATCCTTGTTAGCTTTGAAAAACAGCCTTTTCCTCGGCGTAGTGGGGGCTTCTCTGGGGGTATTCCTGTCCATCCTCGTCTCCTACGTCATCGTCAAGGTGCGCACCGTGGCTTCGGGCATCCTTGAGTCCCTGAGCTTCCTGTCCTTTTCCTTTCCGGGCATCGTCATCGGAGTGGGGTTCATGTGGTTTTTTGTGCGGACCCCCCTTTACGCCACGATATGGGCCCTTCTCATCGGGTATATTGCTACTTACCTCCCCTACGGTATCAGGCCCCTGACGAGCGCCTTCGTCCAGATCCACAGCAGCCTGGAGGAATCCTCCAGGGTCTGCGGGGCCGGGCCTGTGTACACAATGCGCCGCATTGTCATACCCCTCCTTATCCCGGGGGTCATTTCCGCCTGGATCCTCATGGCCACCATGTTCGTTCGAGAGCTGACACTGTCGGTGGTTCTCTCCCGGCCGGGCTCCGAGGTGCTGGCCGTCCAGATCCTGCGGTTTGCTGAAGACGGACTGTGGGGGCGCCTGTCGGCCCTCGGCATTATCATGATCTTCATCTCCTCCACCCTCGTGGTGGCGGCGACACTCCTCGGAAAGAAGCTGACGAAGATGGAGACCGTGATCAACTAGGGCCGGCCCCGCCTGCTCCAGGAAAGAGGTAAAACATGTTTTTCGGTAACACCTTCATGGGGAGCTACGAACTGCCCATCCTGATCAAACTTCTCCTTGCCGCCCTGGCAGGCGGTCTTGTGGGCCTGGAGAGGGAAACCCACGGCCGTCCGGCGGGGATGCGCACCAACCTCCTCGTCTCGGTGGGTGCCTGCACGATGACGATCATCTCGGAGGCCTTCTGTTCATTAAGAAGCTTGATCCTTACGTTAAAAAGGACCGCTATCTCACCGTAACGGTGACTGCACGCAACCGGGATTCCCTCTACGACGAGCTTAATGCATTGATCGGTGAGCAGGGCTACAAGATAGCGGACATCAGTTCACAGGTGGACCTCCAGGAGGATGAGATCTTTTTCAAACTGGTGGTTACCCAGCAGAGCAAGCGCATCGGCAGGGAACTCTCGGCGGCCATAGCCAGGCTCAAGGGTATCAAGAAGATCTTCTACAGTTAGTTTTTTTCGAAATTCCCGAAAAAAACCTGAAAGGGAATGCAGCACCTCGGCCTCCCTGCTGCCTTGACAACAATTGACCACCTGAGTAATATCGCCACTCGCTTCGCTGGAATATGATCCCGGGTTTTGACCTTTTTGGAATCTGAAATCTGGAATAGAAGCGTTCTGCGCCCGTAGCTCAGCTGGATAGAGCGTCGGCCTTCGAAGCCGCAGGTCGCAGGTTCGAGTCCTGCCGGGCGTGCCAATGCAAAAAATGTAGACCCTCTAATCCAGGAGGGTCTATTTTTTGCACCGCCTGTTATGTTGGATTCGAGCCTCTGGCCGCAAGGCCAGTGGTGAGTTTGTCCTGAGGAACAGGAATTCGGGTGACGAAGGAAATCCTGCCTGTCCTGAGCCTGTCGAAGGACCGGGCGACATCATGAAAGATTGTTATGTGTACATTGTTGGAAAAGATGATGGAATGTATGTGGGGATGACTTCCGATCTCCAGAACCGTTTGAGGCAGCATAGCTTGCCGGATTTGCTTTTTTTGGAGAATTTTGAGAATAAAGAGCGTGCCGTAAGACGAGAACAGCAGATCAAAGGTTGGTCGGTTCGGAAAAAGTTGGATCTCATAAAAGAATACTCGCAACAGTAGTGAAAAAAGTAAAAAAGACTCGCCTCATCTTTACAAAACAGCTGGTGCGAGTACAATCAAACATACGGGCCGTTAGCTCAATTGGCAGAGCAACTGACTCTTAATCAGTAGGTTGATGGTTCGATTCCATCACGGCTCACCAACAATATCAAGGGGTTACAGGGTTTACCTGTGACCCCTTTTTCGTTTCGGGTATACTTTCGGGTATACTTTGGCCGCCACAAACAGCGATTCAGGCGAATTTGATTCCCGGGCGTCTTTGAGGGTCAGGTGTGGAATTTAGCAATACAATTATTAGAAGGGGTCAGAAATTGACATATTCCCGCCCTGACCCCATTGCTCCCACGTCCCCTAAATTGCGATGTCGCGCCACCATCGTCATGAGGTAAATTGTCACCTATTCGTAGAAAAAATCCGGGCTTTTCGGATGTGCTCTAATTAGGAGTTAAGGAACCATTCCTATAAAAGCGATGAAAGATAATTTACCACAGTGCAGCCACATGAAGGCTGCA
>JARGFZ010000083.1 GCA_029210965.1 bacterium
TACCTTGCCCCGTCCAGGGCGGTCCTTTGATTTAGAACGACTCAAACTTGATTGCCGCAACCCGCAGTGACAACCGGACGGGACCGGAGCCAATCATCAACCTCACTGGCAAGCCAGCCAACCGCACCGGGAGCAATCTGTCGGCGGGCAGGAAAATCTCCCTTGGACTCGAGGCGCCAGATAGTTGTCCGACTGAGGCCAGTTGCACTCTGAATTTGTCGTGGGCGAACAATAGAGTTCTCATTCATGTCACACCTCCGGGATAAGGAATGGGATGCTTCCTGGAGATCAACGTAGCAACGACCTGCAAGGATAGATAAGGCGGTTTAACATTTTGCCTTATTCCGTCCCAATATCAGGCAGGAATAGTGAAACTTTGAATCTGGAAAAATTGGCCGAGCGATAGTCTACAAAGCTTTACTGTGAGGATGAGGATAACTGGAAAAGGTCTCGGTAACCGTAGTCTCTGAGGCGGATTGCCTCTTGCAAATGATCCTTGATTTTGCGAGATGCAGGATAATCGGGGTAGTCATTAGACATGTTAGGATAGATGGCACTCGCTATAGTAGCGTGGGTCACTCCTCGAATTTTCGCATCCAATATGCGAAGGTAAACAGGGTAATCCTTCGACCGAACACGGGGCGCAGGAAATCCGCCGCCGTCCTCCTTGTACTCCTTCTGAACATTTAGGAGATTCGACCTGATAATTTTCAATTGTGGTCCAATGGGCAAAGAAAGATCAAATATGGCAACGCACTCATTTCTGGGAAGATAAAACTCCCGGCTCCAGCGTCCCATGACTCCCCCGTACACAGTCCCCCTCTGATTGTTTGGCCAGAAGGATCTGGTGATGGTTGATTCTGAGGGGTCTTTCGGTTCCCCTCTCAGACCGTAGGCTTCAGCCATATATGAAACATGATATTGAAAATTTGAAATACTTGAACAGTTGTCAAGCCACTCTTGCATTACCGGCCCAGGAGTCTCACTTACCGGTTTCAACTTGCCTGTTACATCATACCAATCACCTACCATATCGCCGGGTAATTGAAGCAACGCTTGAAGGTAGTTCCAATCCTTTTGGTATTTAGGATTACGTCTAAGAAACGCCCAACCCCAATCAAACCTACTCGCTCTTTCAGGATCTGGATATTCACTCTCATTTCGCCAATCAGGAAGCCAATCAGGAACATTCATCTTACTCATAACGTGCCCCATCCAATTGTGAGAGATAATCGAACTTCTTTTGGACAACCCATCTAATACCCCTTGGCTGGATTATTCTCACCAAAAACCCCCTCCTAGACCCCTTGTTAGAAGCTAGAAAGGGCATTCAAGGAATCATGCCCCGCGCAATTTCACAACTTCGCCGGACTCACCTTTTCCTGAAACAAGATTTTCAATTTGCCGCGACAGTTTGGAAAGGGTGCGCTTTTTCTCGTTGTCGTAACCGTGCCTGTCATAGATCGCTGTAACGTCACGGTCAACGTGGTTCAAAATTGCTTTGAGGATCTCGCGGGAAGCTCCCCCTGCGCTTATCATGGTCCCCGCACTCCGCCGCAAATCGTGAGGCGTAAAGGGTGCGATCCCGACAGCCTCGAATATATCCCGGTTACGCCTTACAGCTTTTGACAGAGCGTCAACATAAAATGGCCGCTTCTCCATCCTGGAAAAAACAAAACCATTCCCTTCATCCCCAAGAAGCTCCTTTGCAAGCGGTGTGAGATAGACTCGATGGGCAATTCTATTTTTGGAGCGTTCCGCCGGAATGGTCAGCCAGTCCCCGTCAACTTCGTTCCAATGCAAGTTGACAACTTCACCGGGCCTTTGAGCTGTAACCAGAATCAACTTGAGCGCTCGCCGCATTGGGTCTGACATACTGGTTTCTTCCAGGACTTCCCAAAATCTGGCAACCTCGGTAGGGGTCAAAACACGGTCCCTTCTATTTTCCTGCGCCGGGGCTTTGACATGACTCGCGGGGTTAGCCTGAAATATCCCCTCCCCTATGGCCCAATTGAACAACCGGCGAATCACTGCAAGGGTTCTGTTGGCCTGTATCCCGCCCCTGGCGGCCACCTTATCAAGGAGAAGGGTGATATGCCTCCGTGTGATCTTTTCAGCCTTCAGGCGTTCCCAGGCGGGGAAAACATCCTTTTCCAAGATGCGTTGATACTCAGCTTTGGTTCGCTCCCGTAACCGATTTTCCTTCTTGAAAAACTCACCGGCAAGATCCTTGAACGTAGGAGCCAGAAGGACAGCCTGTTTGATATTAGCCTTTTCCAAACCAGGATCACGGTTCTGTTTAACCGCTTCCCGGACAGCGGCATGGGCCTTGTGCGCGTCCTCAATTCCGATAACGGGGAAATCCCCGTGAGTCATGCGCCGGAGGCGGCCACCGAACCGATAGATGCTTACCCAGGTCTTGGTTCCTGTTGGTGAAACTCTGATAGCCAGACCACGCCGCCCCTTCTCGCGAACCTCATACCGTTCCGCTCTAGGTTTCAACGCTTCAATGCTCTTGACAGTGAACCGCGCAGCTTCCATTTATCGGTCCCCCTCTCCCGTGGCTCGGGTATACTTTCGGGTATACTTCGGGTATACTTCGGGTATACTTTTGACCCTGATAAGGGTAACTGAGAATGAATTGATTTGAAATGAACATGAAGGCATAAGTCCCCGTTTTTCATTCCTTTTTAAGCTGTTCATGAATTGATTTTAACAGACTTGAAAGGGGATGAAAAGGGGGTAGCTGTCTGATTCGTAATCAGTAGGTCGTCGGTTCAAATCCGATTCTCGGCTCCAATGTTTTCAATGGGTTACAGTTTTTCGCTGTAGCCCATTTTTATTCTGGGTATACTTTCGGGTATACTTTGGCGGTCACAAAAGCCGTTTCCCTTACTTCAATAGGGTGGGGCGGGTCCAGCGACCGGCCCAAGGCCGGTTGTGGACTAAAGGGTTCCCTTCGCCGTACCCAACAACAGGCTCATGGGGTGAGCCTTCGAGACCCTGGTTCCGTGTGGGAACCGGGCTGTAGAACTCGGTTCCCTTGTAGTACCGAGTTTAGGATGTCGGCCAG
>JARGFZ010000084.1 GCA_029210965.1 bacterium
GAAACACCCCCACGGGCGTGGGGAAGACATCGCCGACCTCGGTGCCGGTGCCGATGATATGGAAACACCCCCACGGGCGTGGGGAAGACAAAATAAAGAGAATAAAAACGAAGAAGAAAAAGGAAACACCCCCACGGGCGTGGGGAAGACTAACGAAACCACGGCATCCGATGTGAGGAGAATGGAAACACCCCCACGGGCGTGGGGAAGACTTCTTTGCCGGTTCCGGTTCGGTGATCGTCGTAGAAACACCCCCACGGGCGTGGGGAAGACTATAGGAAGGAGAGACCGGGTGGATAACGGATAGAAACACCCCCACGGGCGTGGGGAAGACTTTTCCTGTTACTTCAATTTGCAGTCCACCTAAGAAACACCCCCACGGGCGTGGGGAAGACTGGGGAAGGTGGAGATGGTGGAGATAGCGGAAGGAAACACCCCCACGGGCGTGGGGAAGACTTACCTGCACACCAGAGGCAAAAGGCACGACTAGAAACACCCCCACGGGCGTGGGGAAGACCTTCAGTGAATGAAGTGCGCCAAGCTTTCCAAGGAAACACCCCCACGGGCGTGGGGAAGACTCCCGCCCATTGCCACACGCTCACGCCTGATTAGAAACACCCCCACGGGCGTGGGGAAGACGGCTACTGCCGACACAGTCGACAGCGCCCACCAGAAACACCCCCACGGGCGTGGGGAAGACTAGACCGTCCGAGGGCCCGCTCTCGAATCAGCGGAAACACCCCCACGGGCGTGGGGAAGACCTATCTGCTGAAGGAAGCGAACGTTGATTTTTAGAAACACCCCCACGGGCGTGGGGAAGACTCGTATTGGTAAATAAATAAAAGAAAGGAAAAAGAAACACCCCCACGGGCGTGGGGAAGACTAATCGCCAGTCCGGGCGGACGAGTGCAGGCCGGAAACACCCCCACGGGCGTGGGGAAGACACGACCATGGAAAAAATCGTAATCAAAACGGCAGAAACACCCCCACGGGCGTGGGGAAGACACACTTCGGCCGTGAGGGTCGAAAGAGCAAAAGGAAACACCCCCACGGGCGTGGGGAAGACTCATAGTTTTCACGCTATCAGTTGATGCGTGAAGAAACACCCCCACGGGCGTGGGGAAGACGATGCTATATCTCGTTTTGCCGCACTTACGGCAGAAACACCCCCACGGGCGTGGGGAAGACCCGTTAACGATGTCGCCGCCGCAACTCCAATAGGAAACACCCCCACGGGCGTGGGGAAGACCGAACCCACCGATAACAGCGAAGCAACGTACAAGAAACACCCCCACGGGCGTGGGGAAGACGTTACCTCTACGGAAATCGAAAACTGGATAAAAGAAACACCCCCACGGGCGTGGGGAAGACCGGCGAACCCATGCCCACGCCCCCATCCGGTGAGAAACACCCCCACGGGCGTGGGGAAGACCACAGTCGACAGCGCCCACAATCCAAGCCCTAGGAAACACCCCCACGGGCGTGGGGAAGACTCGCCTAGAGCGAGCTTGCGCAGCATCAAAAGGGAAACACCCCCACGGGCGTGGGGAAGACGAAGTTGGCGATAATACGGAGGAATAAATAATGGAAACACCCCCACGGGCGTGGGGAAGACTCTCTCCCCGATAATTGCCCAAATTTTAGGCAAGAAACACCCCCACGGGCGTGGGGAAGACCGCCTGCCAGAAAAACAGGGTGCTGGTCATGTAGAAACACCCCCACGGGCGTGGGGAAGACTTGTTAGGCCAGGTCGCGTGTAGCCGCATGGTAGAAACACCCCCACGGGCGTGGGGAAGACTGCACTCACCCACAAGGCCCGTATTCGGTCAAAGAAACACCCCCACGGGCGTGGGGAAGACATTTTAACCCGTTGATAAATATAGGCTTTTTAGGAAACACCCCCACGGGCGTGGGGAAGACCGCCGTGGGATTATTTCCGACAGCAGAATAAAGGAAACACCCCCACGGGCGTGGGGAAGACTGATCGGGCACGTTACCGAACTCGATATCGATAGAAACACCCCCACGGGCGTGGGGAAGACCAGCACCCCCGATCGCTGTCGGCAATACGACGAGAAACACCCCCACGGGCGTGGGGAAGACCTGCCAAAGGCGGTTACTCACCACTGGTAGAAGGAAACACCCCCACGGGCGTGGGGAAGACATCAGGACAAGTAAAATTGACCAAATAAAAACAGAAACACCCCCACGGGCGTGGGGAAGACCTGTGAGTGACGTTGCGGCCGCAACTCCAATAGGAAACACCCCCACGGGCGTGGGGAAGACAGACAACGGACGATGGAGACCCACAGAACGACAGGAAACACCCCCACGGGCGTGGGGAAGACCGGATAGCCGGTACAGCGAGGGGCGTGGAGAGAGAAACACCCCCACGGGCGTGGGGAAGACCTGCGGGATCACGGGCCGAAAGCCAGCCTTTCAGAAACACCCCCACGGGCGTGGGGAAGACGATTGGGTGACAGCGACCGAACTGGCGACCGTGGAAACACCCCCACGGGCGTGGGGAAGACTCCTGCGGACAGACCGAGATCGTACGCGTCACGGAAACACCCCCACGGGCGTGGGGAAGACTCGCCACGGCCAGACTTAGCGGTATCGAGGATGGAAACACCCCCACGGGCGTGGGGAAGACGGACGGATAACGGGGCTAACTCAGCAGTAAACAGAAACACCCCCACGGGCGTGGGGAAGACCTCTCACTGCTGAAGTTTATATCCGGGAAGCCAGAAACACCCCCACGGGCGTGGGGAAGACCACTACAAAGACCGTAACCCCCCATGGATAAAGGAAACACCCCCACGGGCGTGGGGAAGACTTCTACTGATTTTTGCTCCTCCACGCCTACGAGGAAACACCCCCACGGGCGTGGGGAAGACTACAGCCGGGAATCAAGGTACGTGTCGGCCTTAGAAACACCCCCACGGGCGTGGGGAAGACGATTTCAAGGCGAAGGGAGATTGGAGCTAAAAAGAAACACCCCCACGGGCGTGGGGAAGACATCGCCGACCTCGGTGCCGGTGCCGATGATATGGAAACACCCCCACGGG
>JARGFZ010000085.1 GCA_029210965.1 bacterium
GCACCTGGTTTCTCCCCCACACGGAATCGCGACACCACCCGGGCGATTCCGTGTCTTCAATGGGGCCGGGGCATCACTGTTATAGAAACACCCCCACGGGCGTGGGGAAGACTTTTGTGCAGATCCGTCCATGGTTGATAGGAAAGAAACACCCCCACGGGCGTGGGGAAGACATCAAAACGTGGTATCTCACAAAACAAAAAACAGAAACACCCCCACGGGCGTGGGGAAGACGGCTACTGCCAACGCAGTCAACCGCCCCCACGAGAAACACCCCCACGGGCGTGGGGAAGACTAAATCCCGGCATCATGGCATCTCCTCCTAAGGAAACACCCCCACGGGCGTGGGGAAGACTGTGTCATCGTATCAGCGACGAGGTCCACGGCAGAAACACCCCCACGGGCGTGGGGAAGACAATCTTATGACGGATCACATATGGTCACGGTGAGAAACACCCCCACGGGCGTGGGGAAGACGTAATCACAAAAATATTTATCTTTTTTCGTGAAGAAACACCCCCACGGGCGTGGGGAAGACAGCTCTTTTTTTCTCATACTTCTTTATATAGCGGAAACACCCCCACGGGCGTGGGGAAGACTCGCCTAGGGCGAGCTTGCGGAGCATCAACTTAGAAACACCCCCACGGGCGTGGGGAAGACCCTAAAACAATAGTAAATCAGGACACTGGAAAAGAAACACCCCCACGGGCGTGGGGAAGACCTGAATTGCTGGAACTTCTTGGTGCTTACATGGGAAACACCCCCACGGGCGTGGGGAAGACGATGCCAGCGGGGACACAAGACTAGTATAAAAAGAAACACCCCCACGGGCGTGGGGAAGACCCCATTGATGATGGGGAGTTAATACCGGAAATAGAAACACCCCCACGGGCGTGGGGAAGACCAGCACCCCCGGTCGCTGTCGGCAATACGACTAGAAACACCCCCACGGGCGTGGGGAAGACAAAATCATGTTTTTGTTTGTTGCAACCATTTTAGAAACACCCCCACGGGCGTGGGGAAGACTTCAAAGGTGTGCGCCGCAACGGTCAGGCCGGGGAAACACCCCCACGGGCGTGGGGAAGACGGAAAACGGGAAACTGACGGCTGTCGAATATGAGAAACACCCCCACGGGCGTGGGGAAGACTTATTACATCGCAAACAATGTCGGCGGGAAATGGAAACACCCCCACGGGCGTGGGGAAGACCGTTGCAGACGACAGCTATCACTCTTTTGCCGAGAAACACCCCCACGGGCGTGGGGAAGACAATTGGATAGAAAATATATCCTGCGAACGAGTGGAAACACCCCCACGGGCGTGGGGAAGACTTAAACCCTTTTTCGCCGCTTCGATGGTTTTCAGAAACACCCCCACGGGCGTGGGGAAGACTCAGGACCGCATCATCGGCCTTATCTCCAGATAGAAACACCCCCACGGGCGTGGGGAAGACCTTTCTTGTAAGTTCTGGTCCCGGAACCAGTCAGAAACACCCCCACGGGCGTGGGGAAGACCTTTCCATCCCTTTAACGGTCCGTAACATGGCAGAAACACCCCCACGGGCGTGGGGAAGACTACCCACGGCGGGCATGAACCAGTTGGAACTTGGAAACACCCCCACGGGCGTGGGGAAGACGCGGCCCACATTGCCGACAGGGAAACAACGAGGGAAACACCCCCACGGGCGTGGGGAAGACACTATTTGTTCATACGAGGAAACTTCTAATCCGGAAACACCCCCACGGGCGTGGGGAAGACACCGGTGCCACACCGTCAGCTTCCGCCAAGACAGAAACACCCCCACGGGCGTGGGGAAGACCCAATTACGAGGGTATCCAAATAATCAGCGTCAGAAACACCCCCACGGGCGTGGGGAAGACCTACCCAAAAGGGACAATAATAGTCTATGAGGAGAAACACCCCCACGGGCGTGGGGAAGACTTTCCGTGGTAGGAGGTAAACACAATGGGATGGGAAACACCCCCACGGGCGTGGGGAAGACTATGGATATCTCGGAAACGCCTAAAATGAATAAGAAACACCCCCACGGGCGTGGGGAAGACGTGACGGGTCACCCGTCGCCGCAAACTATAAAGGAAACACCCCCACGGGCGTGGGGAAGACTTTTTGCGTTTATCGGGAAAGCCGCTGAAACGGGAAACACCCCCACGGGCGTGGGGAAGACTTCCCGGTCCAATCGTAATACAGGTAGGTCTGGGAAACACCCCCACGGGCGTGGGGAAGACTTTTTGGCACTCACTCAGGAGCATGGAGGGGAGGAAACACCCCCACGGGCGTGGGGAAGACTTTATATTTCGTTTCCCCTTTCTCAATCATCTGGAAACACCCCCACGGGCGTGGGGAAGACTCAAAAGCTGTTTCAAAACACGCATTGCCTCAAGAAACACCCCCACGGGCGTGGGGAAGACGAATCACGTCCGCCACTAAATGCTACATAAACAGAAACACCCCCACGGGCGTGGGGAAGACTGAGTAAATCAGAGAAAAAGACCGAGAAAAATGGAAACACCCCCACGGGCGTGGGGAAGACGGCGCCGACATGGGCATATCCTGACACCTCCAGGAAACACCCCCACGGGCGTGGGGAAGACATCGCCGACCTCGGTGCCGGTGCCGATGATATGGAAACACCCCCACGGG
>JARGFZ010000086.1 GCA_029210965.1 bacterium
TTGAAATAAAGATGCCCAAGTCAGAGCTAAAGAAGAAAAAATTACTAGAGATCGAATAACCCTATAATGGCACTGTAGAATATGTCTACAGTGCCTGATCTCCTTTATTGTTTCCTTTTTTGAATACTATCTCAGCATTATCCACATCCACTTCAATGGAATCACCTTCACCGAACTCCTTGTTCAGTATCTTCATTGCCAGTGGGTCAAGAATCTTATGCTGGATAGTACGTTTTAGTGGACGTGCGCCGAACGTCGGGTCAAATCCTGTCCGCGCAACATAATCCTTGGCTTTTTCGCTCAGCACGATGTTAATTTTCCTCTCTTTCAAGCGTTTACTCAGTTGGTTAACCTGGATATCCACTATCTTCATGATCTCAGCCAGCTTCAACTGGTGGAAAATAATAACATCATCAAGCCGGTTCAGGAACTCGGGCCTGAATTGGGCTCGTACAGCCTCCATCACCAGTTTTTCCATCTCGACCTCATCATCGCCATGTTCGACTATCCACTGGCTCCCGATATTGGAAGTCATGATTATCACCGTATTCTTAAAATCCACGGTACGCCCGTGCCCATCTGTGAGCCTGCCATCATCCAGTATCTGGAGCATCAGGTTGAACACATCCGGATGGGCCTTTTCAATCTCATCCAATAATATTACCGAATACGGCCGCCGCCTCACAGCTTCTGTAAGCTGGCCACCCTCCTCGTACCCTATATATCCAGGCGGCGCGCCGATGAGCCGTGCTACAGTATGCTTTTCCATGTACTCGCTCATGTCCAGCCTGACCATGGCACCCTCATCATCGAACAGGAATTCGGCGAGTGCCCGGCCCAGCTCTGTCTTGCCTACGCCAGTGGGACCCAGGAACATGAACGAACCAGTGGGTCTATTCGTATCTGATATACCGGCCCTGCCCCGTCGGACTGCATTTGCCACGGCGGTAACGGCCTCTTCCTGTCCAACCAAACGCTGCCTGATGCGCTCTTCCATATGCACCAGTTTTTGCATCTCGCCTTCCAGCATCTTGCTCACCGGGACATGGGTCCAGTTGGATACCACATCTGCTATGTCCTCCTCATCCACCTCTTCCTTGAGCATCTTCTGGTCCTTCTGGAGCTCGTTCAGTTTAGAATTTTCACTTTCAAGCCGCTTTTGCAGTTCAGGTAGTTTGCCGTACCTGAGTTCGGACGCTCTCTCCAGGTTGCCTTCATGTTCTGCTTTCTCGGAATCCATCCGCGTTTTCTCGATGTCCCCTTTTATTTTCCTGATGGTCTGGATGGTTTCCTTTTCAAGCTGCCAGTGGGCTTTCATCTGGCTGCTCTGCTCCTTCAGGTCGGATAGTTCCTTATCTATCTTCTCCAGGCGTTCCTTTGAATAGTCATCCTTTTCCTTCTTCACTGCCTGGCGCTCGATCTCAAGCTGCCGTATCTTGCGCTCGGCATCATCCAGTTCCGCAGGCATGCTGTCAATCTCTATCCTGAGCTTTGATGCAGCTTCATCGATAAGGTCGATGGCTTTATCAGGCAAGAACCGGTCCGTGATATAGCGGTGGGACAGTACGGCTGCCGCCACAAGGGCCGAGTCCTGTATCCTGACACCGTGATGCACTTCATATTTCTCGATGAGCCCCCGCAGGATGGATATGGTCTCATCCACCGTGGGTTCATCAACCAGTACAAGCTGGAACCTGCGCTCAAGTGCTGCATCCTTTTCGATGTACTTCCTGTACTCGTTGAGGGTAGTAGCACCAATGGCCCGCAGTTCTCCCCTGGCCAGTGCAGGTTTCAGGAGATTTGATGCATCCATGGACCCTTCGGACGCTCCCGCCCCCACCAGGGTGTGCAGTTCATCGATAAAAAGAATTACTTTGCCTTCTGAATCCTGTACCTCTTTGATAACTGCCTTCAGGCGCTCCTCGAACTCGCCCCTGAACTTGGTACCTGCAACAAGGGCACCCATGTCAAGCGCTACGACTTTCTTGTCCTTGATGGTCTCAGGCACATCCCCGCCAAATATTCGCAGGGCCAGTCCTTCTGCAATAGCGGTTTTTCCGACACCGGGCTCGCCTATGAGTACAGGGTTGTTCTTTGTCCGCCTCGATAGTACCTGTATCACCCTGCGTATCTCATTATCCCGCCCTATTACAGGGTCAAGCTTGCCGCGGGCTGCCTGTTCAGTGAGGTCGCGGCCATATTTTTCCAGAGCCTGGTATTTATCTTCCGGAGTCTGGTCCGTAACCCTCGAAGAACCCCTGACTTCCCTGAGGGCATTGAAGAGAGCATCCTTAGATGCACCGTTCTCTTTCAATATCCGTGACGACACCCCTCCTTTCTCGTCAGCAATGGCCAGCAGTAAATGTTCGGTGCTCAGGTATTCATCCTTAAGCATTTTCATCTCTTCAAAGGCCGCATCAATAATTGTATTGACACGCTGGGACATGTAGAGCTGGCCTGCACCTGCTACTTTTGGGAGCTTGCCAATTTCGTCATCCAGGCGAGAGATTATTCCGGGTACAT
>JARGFZ010000087.1 GCA_029210965.1 bacterium
GCGTACCGGCTTTTGAGGGAGTTGGGCGACGAGGTTGGGGAACAATTCGCTGAAGCGGGGCTGGCGAACGAGCGCAGTTCGCCCCTGGCCGCCCGGAACGGTTCCATACTCGCTCACGGCTTTCAACCCGTTGGTGCTAATGTGTACCGTGAATTGCGGGCGAGGCTGAATAAGGTGATGGAGTTCAAGAATGAGTCGGATCACACGTGGTCCCTGCCTTCGATCCGGTAACCGGCTTGCAGAGCGAACCCGGTGACATGGTTGTGGCTGAACCCAAAGATATGGAAATGTTAACCGGAGCGATGATCCCTCCCATCCCCGCGCGGATGCTCAACGAGTTCGTGTACTGTCCGCGGCTCGGGTACCTCATGTGGGTGCAGGGGGAGTTCGAGCACAGCGCCGACACGGTGGAGGGGGGTATCAAGCACCGCCGGGTGGACAAAGGCGGCGGGTCCCTCCCAGAGGACCCGGGCGAGGAGGAGATCGTTCATGCGCGCTCGGTGAGCCTGGGTTCCGAGACCCTTGGGGTCACCGGCAAGATCGATCTGGTGGAAGGGGAGGGGAACAGGGTCACGCCGGTGGACTACAAGCGGGGTAAGCGCCCTCACGTTGAGGGCGGCGTCTACGACCCCGAGAAGGTCCAGTTATGCGCTTACGGGCTTTTGTTGAAAGAGCACGGGTTCGAGTGCGTGGAGGGGTTCATCTACTTCGTCGGGTCGAAGGAAAGGGTTCCGGTCCCTTTTGACGGCGCCCTGGTAAGCCGGACCATGGCCGCCATCGAGGAGTTCCGGAAAGTGGCTGCCGGGGACCGGATTCCGCCCCCCCTGGATGGGAGCCCGAAATGTGTCCGGTGCAGCCTGGTCGGGATCTGTCTCCCCGACGAGGTGGGGTTCCTCTCCCGTCGCGGCGTTGAGCCGCGCCCCATCTTCCCGTCCATCGAGCGCGGACTTCCCATGTATGTACAGTCCCCCAGAGGCTATGTCCGGAAGGACGGTGAACGGATGGTCGTCGAGGTGGCGAAGGAACAGGTGGCGGCGGCCGCCTACGGCGACGTTTCCCAGGTCGCCCTCTTCGGTCCGGCTTCCATGACCACTCCGGCCCTGCACGAATGCTTGCGGCGGGAGATCCCCGTCACCTGGTTCAGTTATGGGGGATGGTTCATGGGCCACACCTTCGGGAGCGGCCACAGAAACGTGACGACCCGGACGGCTCAGTACAGGGCGAGCTTTGATGATGGAAAGTGCCTCGATCTTTCCCGCCGCCTCGTTGCCGGCAAGATCGCCAACTGCAGAACGCTGCTGCGGCGGAACTGGAAAGGGGGTCCCGATGCGCTGCCCTCCCTCATGACCAGCATGCGTGGAGACGTAAGGCGGGCGGTAAGGGCCCCCTCCATCGAAAGCCTGCTCGGGGCCGAAGGTGGGGCGGCCGGCCGCTACTTTGCCAATTTCTCGGGAATGATGAACTGGAAGGATGAAGGCGAGGGGGGCTTCGATTTCAACGGAAGAAACCGAAGACCGCCCCGTGATCCCGTCAATGCCCTTCTTTCTTTCGCCTACGCCATGCTCGTGAGGGAATGGGTGGTGGCCCTTTCCGGCGTTGGATTGGATCCCTATCGCGGCTTTTATCATCAGCCCCGATTCGGGCGTCCGGCTCTTGCCCTGGACATGATGGAACCCTTTCGTCCTCTGGTTGCCGACTCGACCGTCCTGACGGCGATAAACAACGGTGAGGTCCGGGCCGGGGATTTTGTTCGTACCGCGGGCGCCTGCGCGCTGACTGAAAAGGGGCGGCGAAGTTTCATCGCGGCATTCGAAAGGAGAATGGGCCTGGAGGTAACCCATCCCATCTTCAAATACCGGATCAGCTACAGGCGGCTTTTAGAGGTGGAAGCGCGGCTTCTCGTCCGGTTTCTAATGGGGGAGTTAAAGCGGTACCCCGTTTTCATGACGCGGTGACCTATGGAGCGCCTGTTCATTGTCGCTTACGATATCCAGGACCCAAAACGCTGGCGCAGGGTTTTCAAGACCATGCACGGTTACGGGAAATGGCTGCAGCTTTCGGTGTTCCAGTGCCGGTTGAGCAGGATGCGCTATCTTCAGATGGAGGCTCTCCTGGGAGAGTTCGTCAATCAGAAAACGGACCACGTTCTGATCCTGGATATGGGCCCCGCGGATTCGGTCAAACCGCGCGTTCAGAGCATCGGGAGACCCTTTGAACCTGTTGAACGGATTCCTGTGATCGTTTGATGCCGGGATGCGGCGAGCGGTGACGTGCTGAATATATCCACGGGACCCCTCGAAGGATCGCAGCTCTTTGAAAAATAAACAGAATATCGTGAAAGGATCGGATCAGATATGATGTCAGCCGTATGGACGGTGAGCCGGAACGTTAACACCTCGCAGAACCCCTTGAAAAGCGTTATTTATCAATGTATTCTGCGAGGGCTCGATTCCGGGGCAGAGATGCCCCGGCCCCATTGAAGCC
>JARGFZ010000088.1 GCA_029210965.1 bacterium
GGTGGGAGGTACTGGCTGTCACCGGCGTGGACAACCGTCCCCGAACCTGGCTGTAGAACTGGACCCTGCTGGACCTGCTCTCACGACTCGCTAACTGGCCATACGCCAGACAAAGAAACTGATCAAATGTGGAGAAGCCTCTGGTGCGGTACTCGCCATGATATCGGTTGACGCAGCTGTTGAACTCATGCCTAGGAAAAAACTGGAGGAGTTGCCTGAAAACAGTCTGACCGGTGTTCATGGATACCCTCCTGAAATATCAGGACGGTAACACTCTCAAAACCTAGGGTGCGAGTTCAAATCGAAAAAAGAACAATTATGTCAAAGAGCCTATATAATCAACAGGTTATAGCTGTACACTCAATTTTAACCGGACAGCAGTGAGCGTAGATGACTATCGCCTGTTCCTTGAACATGTCCTGGAGAAAGCCAACGGCGGGCGCGGTGTACGACTGGCCGAAGAGTTGAAACAAATGTCCGTGCTGAACGTCTCACGCCTGACCGAATATGAAGAAACTAGTTGTCGGGTGCGTAGCTGGAGCACAATCACCGTTAAGCGGCGGATTTACTCGGTGCCAAGCCGCCTGATTGGCGAGAAGGTCTCGGCGAGGCGCTATGAGGATCGTTTGGAGGTGTTCTATAACGGAGTTCATCAAATTACCGCACCATGGGTATCGCGCGATGGTGAGCACCAGATCAACTACAGGCACGTGATTGGCTGGTTGGTGCGCAAGCCGGGGGCTTTTCGACAATACCGTTTTCGCGAAGAACTCTTCCCTACAGAGGTATTCCGATGGGCATGGGAGTGCCTCTCGGAGAAACTGAGCGAGCGGACAGCTGACCGGGAGTATCTCCAGTTGCTGCATCATGCGGCCCGCACGATGCAATGCGAAGTCGAAGTGGTCTTGTTGGCCATGCGCCACAAGGGAGAAATCCCACGGCTGGATAGGGTGCTGGATGCGTGTCGTCCAGCCGTACATGAACCACCACGGCTGCAACCGTTAGTGGTAAATTTAATGGATTACGATGATTTGCTGGGCAGTCAGGGGGTGCGGGTATGAGCAAAGCAGACAGTATGGCTATGATGCTGCGGTCCTTGCGCCTGCCTTCCATTCAACGTGAATACGGGAACATGGCCAATCAAGCCGAGTCCGCGAATTGGGGTTTTGAACAATACCTGAAAGGATTGCTTGAACTGGAGGTCAATGAGCGAGCCGAACGGCGCATTGAACGGCTTTTGAAACGCTCCGGGTTGCCGGAAGGCAAAAGTCTTGCCACGTTAGACCATAAGCTGATGCCGATAAAGGTGCGTCGACAGATCCCTGTGCTGGTCGAAGGCGGTTTCATCGAACGGGCCGAGAATGTCCTGGCGTTCGGACTTCCTGGCCGTGGCAAGTCGCACTTGCTGGCGGCCATCGCTCGAGAACTCGTGATCCAGAGAGGTTATGCTGTGCTGTTTATAAGCACTCACCGGTTGGTGGAACAGTTGCTCATCGCCAAACGTGAGCTTGCCATCGAGAAGGTTTTCAAGAAGCTTGATCGCTTCGATGTGGTGGTGCTAGATGACATTGGTTATGTGCAGCAAAGCCGTGAGGAAATGGAGGTGCTGTTCACATTCCTTTCTGAACGATATGAACGGCGCAGCCTGATGATTACTTCCAATCTGGTCTTCAGTGAATGGGACAGGATCTTTAAAGATCCGATGACGACTGCCGCCGCTATCGACCGCCTGGTTCACCATTCAACGATCCTTGAGTTGGACAACGATAGTTATCGGGCCAAGCAGGCAAAGCAACAGCAAGGCAACTGAATACAAATATTCACCCGTCAGCAGTGGCAACTAAACAATAGGGAAGTGTAATTGTCGCTGGGGGGGAAGTGTAATTGTCGTTGACCAACCGTCATCATCCCTGCCCGTGTACGCAAACCAAAGGATAAGGCCAAGGTGGAGTCCGCCGTACAGGTGGTAGAGCGCTGGATCCTGGCCCGTTTGCGCAACCGGACCTTCTTCTCCCTGGGTGAGGCTAACGCCGCCATCGCCGAGCTGTTGACACAATACAATGACCGTCCATTCCAGAAACTTCCGGGTTCACGCCGGGAGATGTTCGAGACACTGGATAAACCAGCGCTCAAGCAGCTGCCCACGTCGCGCTACACATACGCGGAATGGAAAATTGTTGGGGTCAACATCGACTACCATGTCGAAGTTGATGGTCATTACTACTCGGTGCCTTATCAACTCATCAAGAAGGATCTTGATGCCCGATTTACCGCCCATACGGTCGAATGTTT
>JARGFZ010000089.1 GCA_029210965.1 bacterium
CGTCCACTGCTACATATATTGATGCAGTGTTCGCTTCCAGTATGTCTGCATTGATGGCGACAGTCCCCTTAACGAACGAGCCGTTAAGCGGAGATGTCACATTGACCACCGGGAGGGTATTGTCCACAAGGACGGAAATGTTGTCAAAACCGGTATTGTTGGCAAGGTCCACAGCTTCGGCAGAGATGGTATAGGTACCGTCCGGATAATCAGAGGTATTGAACCTGACATTATGGGTTTCATAGGCTACAAAACATCTTTTTCTTGAAAAACCACAATTAACACCATTTAAACACACCAAAAACTATATCTTGTTTATAGTCTATATATAGACTACATGGCTAAGTCGAGAATCAAACGTGGAAATCAAGTTTATGTCTATGAACGCGAGAACTATAGAGACGAAAATGGCAAAGTGAAACACAGAAATACTCGTTATTTAGGAATTGAAGTAATTGAAAATGGCGAACTAAAAATAATTCCTCCAAAAAAGCGTATAAAAAACTTTGAAATTACAAAATCAGTAAGATATGGAGACATTTCAATCCTTTATCATCTTTTTCAAGAATACAAAATTATAGAGCTATTAGATGGATTAATTCCACGAAGAGGGCTCGCCGTTGGAGAAGTTTTTACATCACTTGCAATTAACCATGTAATCGACAGAGAAACACTCAACATGTTTTCTAAATGGTATCAAGACACGGCATTAGATGATTTTACAAAAATTCCTGCGAAAAAGATGAACTCGACAAATCTTAGTGCAGTTATGACCACTTTTAAAAAAATTGGCTCAGAAGGCATAGTGGATGTATGCATTGAAATCTTCGATAAAATAAAACATCTCGAAACAGGGCAGACAGCATTGCTTTATGACATAACCTCAACTTATTTCTATGCAACAAGATTGCCAAAGGCACGACTTGGGTACAGCCGAGATGACAACAGCCAGCCTCAAATAAACATTTCACTGATTGCAACAAAAAATAAAGGGTTACCAATCCTTTTCAGAACTTATGAAGGAAATATAACAGATGTAAAAACGATCCAACAACTTATTCTCGATGTTAAAAGACTGAAATTCGAAATTGATGCAATAATCCTGGATAGGGGGATGACATCAAGGAAGAATTTGATAGACCTCGCTGGAAGCCACATCAAAATAATTGGAGGCATCCCATTAACGTCCAATGAAGCAAAAGAACTTGTCGAATGCGAAATTTCTGAAGAGAACGAATTATTACGTCCATTGGGGTTAGTTTATTACGAAGAGATCCATGCACCGTTATTTGGGATTCCTGGAAGGGCTATTATCTGTTTTAATCATGGAGATCTCGAGAGAGAACGCTCTACCCGATTAAAAAAGATAGCGTTTGCCGAAAAGGGGATTGACAATTTATTAAATTCAAAAGAATGTAATAAAAGCTCAGATTGTCTGGAGAAAGAGATAAAGGCAATTATCCGTGGGGTTTCAGGTTATTTCATCGTAAAAAATGAAGATGGTGAAGTTACTGTCACTCCAGATGCAGACAAACGAAAAAAAGCCAAGCTTCGCGATGGTAAATGTTTGATTTTTACTAATGATTTTGAAAAAAGTGCAACTGAGATTATCTCGCTGTATTTCGAAAAAGATGTGATCGAAAAGATTTTTAATTGTTTTAAAAATTGGTTAGACTTACAACCTGTCAGGCATTTTGAGGAAGGAGCGGTTGAGGCTTATGTTTTCATTTGTTATCTTGCATATCTGGTCTTGGCGTTGTATAAACACCATCTAGGCATTACTGGCTGGGAAGGAGTGCAAGATAGTCTGGATGAGATGGGAAGGATTAGAAAAACAACCATTGATTTTGGAGCAGAGCAGATTGAAAAAATTAGTGTTCTCACAAAAGAGCAGAAAGAGATTATTGAAAAGTTGGGGTTTGAAAAGTTGGGGTTTGAAAAGTTGGGTGGTTTAAAGTTGTAGCCTATAAAAGCCTGAACGTCAGGTTAAAACCTTTTAATCCCAACCCACCACCGCCTAAAATCACATATCTTAAATACCTAAAAATTTCTACAGCAACCCACATGTCTGAATACCACATCCGTATCCAGGACCTTCAACCCCAGGACCGCCCCCGCGAGCGCCTCCTGAAGAATGGCCCTGCCGCGCTCTCGGACTCAGAACTGCTGGCCATCGTCATGCGTACCGGGACCAGGGGCGAGAACGTCCTGAACCTGTGCAGCCGCATACTCTCAACCTACAACATACAGCAGCTCAGCCGCGCCTCCCCAACCAAACTGCAGGAGATACG
>JARGFZ010000090.1 GCA_029210965.1 bacterium
CGCGCTTGCGGCATTGGTTGGCCAATCTGCGCAGGCAGGTCCAGGCGCACCTGACCAACCGTTGGCGATGGGGGCTGTTGGCGGGGTTCGATGCGCTGCTGCGGCAGGGCCGGGTTCCCGTGGCCCGGGTCAGTTAAACCGGGAACTTCCCCGCACAGCTACCACCCCAGTGAAGTCGGCCGCTGACGGGTCGCCTCCTCTTGATTTAGGGTCTCTGCAAACCCTTATCAAGGAGGAAACGATGACCGAAGAACAGAAGCAAGCGGTGGCGGTCTTTCGCTACGGCGTGATTGCCGATTTTGTCGGCGCCACCCGACTGGATCGAGGGGAACGGGAGGCCCTGCTCAGGGACAAGTGCGCTCGCAAGTGGCAGATTCCGCATTCAGGACGGACTCGACTGAGCCGGAGTACCATCATTCGCTGGATCCAGAGATACACGGGATACGGCCGCCGTCTTGAGTCTCTGTATCCACAGGATCGTACCGATCGCGGGTGTGTGCGGGCGATCGATGAAGAGACCGGCCTGGCCCTGCAGGAACTGCGTCGTCAGTTGCCAAAAATGCCGGTTCCGGAATTGACCAGGATTCTGCATGAACGCCAACTGGTGACAGCGGGCCAGTCTGTCAGCCAGAGCACGGTGTACCGGTTTTTACATCAGCACAATCTGATGACAGACCCACCGGCCGCAGCCGTCGACCGGCGCAAGTTCGAAGCCGAACTGCCCAACGATCTGTGGCAGTCCGACGTCATGCACGGTCCGCACGTGACGGTTGGTGACAAGCAGCGCAAGAGCTATCTGATCGCCTTTATCGACGATCATTCCCGCCTTATTCCTCATGCGGCGTTTTACCCCTCGGAAGCCCTGGCACCCTTCATGGAGGCCTTCCAGAGTGCTCTTGGCAAACGGGGTGTGCCGCGCAAACTCTATGTCGACAATGGTTCGGCCTTCCGTTCCCGTCAACTGGAGTATACCTGTGCCGCCCTGGGTATCGCCTTGGTTCATGCCAAGCCCTACCAGCCCCAGGGCAAGGGCAAGATCGAACGCTTCTTCCGCACCGTGCGCACCCAGTTCCTGCCCGAATTTACCGGGCAGACGCTGGAGCAGCTCAATGTGGCGTTCGAACGGTGGCTGGAACAGATCTATCACCCGCGCCGTCATGGCTCCACCGGGCAAAGTCCCTTGCAACGGTTTACCGCCCACATGCACTGTCTGCGGGCTTCGCCGCGTCATTTAACTGATTTCTTCCGCAAAACCGCACGCCGCCGTGTCAACAAGGATCGCTCCGTGGTGCTCGACAAGCGCCTGTTCGAGGCACCGGTCGATCTGATCGGCAAACGGGTCGAACTGCTCTATCACGAACAAAACCCCGAGCAGGTGGAAGTCCGTTTCTCCGGACAATCCCACGGCAACCTGCGGCCGATCGATCTGCAGGTCAACAGCCGGGTCAAACGGGATCGAAACAGCCAGGTCGAACTCGTCGAGGAGGCCCGCCCTGACGGGAGGACTCCTGTTGAGAAAGCAACCGCGCAGAGTGGTCAATTGTGGGAGGACGCGTAATGCAAGAGAACTATCGCCATTACTTCGGGTTGCACAAACAGCCCTTTGGGGCCGATATCCCCCGTTAGGATATCCTGGTGACCAAAACCCTCACCGCTGTCTGTGACCGCATCCACTATGCCATTGGACTGGGAGCCATCGCACTGATGACTGGAGATATCGGTAGCGGCAAATCCACGGCGCTGCGCTATGTCATCGGTGACTTCCACCCCTCCGAGTACCGAATCCTCTGTGTCACCGCCACCTCCGGCTCCATTCTCGAACTCTACCGCCAGATTCTGGCTGAACTGGGAGTCGAAAACGCCGGAGCCTCCCGCGCCAGGATGACCCGCCGCATCAAACAGGAGGTGCTGGATCTGACCCTGGGCAAGAAAATCAAATCAGCCCTCATCATCGACGAGGCCTCATTGCTCCGTCTGGAGGTGTTCGCCGAACTGCACACCCTCGCCCAGTTTGAACAGGACTCCAAACCGTTTCTGCCGATCATCCTGGCGGGACAAGCCAACCTGATCGACAACCTCAGCTATCGCAACAGCCAACCCCTGGCCTCCCGTGTGGTCGCTCGCTGCCACCTCAGTGGTATCGACCAGAACACCATGCGAGACTACCTGCTCCATCACCTTAAAATCGCCGGCGTCACGCGCATGCTCTTTGATGACGCTGCGGTCATAGAGGTGGTCCCCAAAAATTGGACAGTGGTATAAGGTGGAAATTACACCAAAGGAGGAAC
>JARGFZ010000091.1 GCA_029210965.1 bacterium
GGGGAAGACACCATCCGGCATCCGCGCTAGCCGGTGTATTCAGAAACACCCCCACGGGCGTGGGGAAGACTAAACAGGACGGGACATAACAGAACAAGACAGAAACACCCCCACGGGCGTGGGGAAGACTCAAGGATGTTCTCGATGTATCCATCAGGCAAGGAAACACCCCCACGGGCGTGGGGAAGACCTTCGGCGAAGTATCTATCCGCCGAATCCTTTAGAAACACCCCCACGGGCGTGGGGAAGACCCCTTATCACCATCGGCGATTTTCAGGCAGATGGAAACACCCCCACGGGCGTGGGGAAGACTCAGCGTTGACGTCATATCCGATTGCAACGCTGGAAACACCCCCACGGGCGTGGGGAAGACGAACTGGTCCCGGTCAACGGGGATGGTTTGCCAGAAACACCCCCACGGGCGTGGGGAAGACTCTTTGTCACTTCCCGGCTCCGGTGGCTTATCAGAAACACCCCCACGGGCGTGGGGAAGACCCCTCAATAAAACAACGCACACGAGGAGAAACGGAAACACCCCCACGGGCGTGGGGAAGACTGTAAGGTCAATCTGAATCCGAGGTCTACCGGGGAAACACCCCCACGGGCGTGGGGAAGACCCTTTTATCGCATCTACCATATCGGATATTATAGAAACACCCCCACGGGCGTGGGGAAGACGGTCTAACATGGGGGTGTTGATGAGCAGAACTGGAAACACCCCCACGGGCGTGGGGAAGACCCACCCTCAAAATCCGAAATAAATATCTCAGCAGAAACACCCCCACGGGCGTGGGGAAGACCTTATCGGCCCCTTCCACTTTGCCGATATCGGAGAAACACCCCCACGGGCGTGGGGAAGACCTTGAGTTCATGAGCCCGAACCCGGCATCCATGGAAACACCCCCACGGGCGTGGGGAAGACTTTCCTAATTTATGGTGTTTTAAATCAGCTTCAGAAACACCCCCACGGGCGTGGGGAAGACCGGTCTGCAAATCGAAGTAACCGGAAAATGTTAGAAACACCCCCACGGGCGTGGGGAAGACTTGATGATGAAACGGAAGCGATTTGTGAAGCTGGAAACACCCCCACGGGCGTGGGGAAGACGAAGCGTGGGTTTGGAGAGATACAAGCGGTTGGGAAACACCCCCACGGGCGTGGGGAAGACGCTCCCGAAAAATCCGGTTTTCTTTGCGGGGAAGAAACACCCCCACGGGCGTGGGGAAGACCCAATATAAACTTGTTGCGTAACGGTGACTTCAGAAACACCCCCACGGGCGTGGGGAAGACACCCCAAGTCGATACCGATCGGTGGCATAGCGGGAAACACCCCCACGGGCGTGGGGAAGACGTGGTGATGGTGATCGTATCGCCGACCTGCACGGAAACACCCCCACGGGCGTGGGGAAGACTATTGGGAAAGGTTTGATGAGTTTCGCCGCTGGGAAACACCCCCACGGGCGTGGGGAAGACCCCCTAAATTTACCGTGCCCGCTTTGAAAACCAGAAACACCCCCACGGGCGTGGGGAAGACCCCTTCCGCATACATCCCGATCTTTATCGACGAGAAACACCCCCACGGGCGTGGGGAAGACGCCAAGATCCCTGTAATGGTTGTCTCCAGTGAGGAAACACCCCCACGGGCGTGGGGAAGACTCTGTGACTTACGCATCAGTCGCCTCCTACAAGGAAACACCCCCACGGGCGTGGGGAAGACTGATTCTGTCCCTGATGGTAAGCCTCTTGCTGAGAAACACCCCCACGGGCGTGGGGAAGACGTTTCATCACGTTCCCCTTTCACGATATGTCAAGAAACACCCCCACGGGCGTGGGGAAGACAGAGCAGAAAGAGCTATTTATTGCAAAGATGAGGAAACACCCCCACGGGCGTGGGGAAGACGGATCCTCTGTAGAGGCTACCATTTGGATCAGGGAAACACCCCCACGGGCGTGGGGAAGACCCCACGGAGGACGAACCCGAACCCGAACCCTTGGAAACACCCCCACGGGCGTGGGGAAGACACCAAAATGTTGTTAATGAGAATCATTGAAACACAACCAGTTGTGTTTTTAAAACCTATCATCTAACGGGCTATTGAAAAATCCCGCCAGATGCGGGACCAAGGTGTCGCATGGGTGGAACCAAAATCCGAGCAATAAAAATGCGACGTATTTGGGATGGTTACGCTGGGGCGCTCCAAGAAACCAAACGCTGTAAAGCCCATTATGGGGCTTTACAGCATCCGGCCAGGAACAA
>JARGFZ010000092.1 GCA_029210965.1 bacterium
CATAAAAAGGTTGCCTGTATATTACCATAACAGCTACCCTGAACCCAATAAAACCAAGCATTTGAGCAACAACCCGTCACCACCTGACCCCGATCATCCCTTTCCTACGACATCCCGGCCACGGGCAGACCCTTCCCCACGAGGTACTCCTTGACCTGCCGGATGGTGAAGGTCCGGAAGTGGAACACGGAGGCAGCCAGGAGCACTTGCGCTCCGCCTTTTGTCACGCCCTCGTAAAAGTGCTCCAGTTTCCCGGCCCCACCGGAGGCGATGATGGGCAGGCCTGCCGCATCGGCGATCATTTTTGTAAACTCCAGGTCGTACCCGGCCAGGGTGCCGTCTCCGTCCATGCTGGTCGGGAGGAGGACGCCGGCTCCCAGCTGCTCACACTGAGTCGCCCATGCCCCGCAGTCTTTTCCCGTCCCCTTTGTACCGCCGGCGACTACGATCTCGAAGCCTGAGGGCATGTCGCTGTTGCGTCGTCCGTCGATGGCCACCGTGATCCTGTCCTTACCGAAGGTCTCAGAAGCCTTCTGGACGAGATCGGGATCAGCCACAGCAGCGCTGTTCATGGAGACATGGTCCGCGCCGGCCTCGAGGGTCATCTCGATATCCTCGATGCTTCCGATCCCGCCGCCCACGGTGAGGGGCATGCTGATGACCGCAGCTACATTCTTCACCCACTCGAGGCGGGTCTTACGGTTCTCGAGGGTCGCAGCGATGTCCAGCATGGCCAGAGCATCGGCTCCCTCCTCTTCATAAAAGGCGGCGTTTTCCACTGGGTCTCCCGCGTCGCGCAGATTAATGAAGTTCACGCCTTTGACCACTCGCCCCTCCTTCATATCCAGGCAAGGCATGATTTTGATCGGCTGCATGGCAAGCTCCTTTCAAATTCTCAGGATTGTGAAGTGAATCAAGCGAACCATACTAAACTACCAATTTCTAAATAGCTGAACAATCAGGAAATCACTTAATCACAGGAACAGCGTGGGGTCAAAGCTCAGATTTTCAGTTTTTTAAAATCATACTATGAGGATCTGAGCTCTGACCCCGTTGACCCTCCTTAAAAACGCCGCCAACCTGTCCAACCAATGGAAACCACCACTATGACGTTTGACTTGGTCCCCTCTACCACATAGAATTATAGAATAGCTTCTTCAGGGGCGTTTGCGGCCGTTAAAATCGGTTGGTCTCCCCGTTCCAGGAGCCTTACGCGAGCAACTTCCCCCGGTTCATTGTTCGAGATATCGGGCGTTTAATCCTGTTACAGGGAAAGGGAGAACAGTCATGAACAGGGCTCTTACAGCTATAATCCTTTGTGTTTTTCTTCTTGGTGCGGGCTGTGCCGCACCGCAAACGAAGCAGGATAAAGGCACCAGGTACGGCGCGGCGGGAGGAGCCGTGGCCGGTGCGGTCATCGGGCAGGCCATCGGGCGTGACACGAAGGGCACTCTTATCGGTGCCGCCATTGGTGCCGCTATTGGCGGGGCCGGTGGCTCCGCGGTGGGCAAGATGATGGACGAGCAGGAGCGGGAGATGCGCGAAGCTCTGGCCGCCTCGGAAGCCGCGGCCGTTTCCAGGGAAGGCAACCTCCTGGCTGTGACCTTCAAGGGTGACGTCACTTTTGATACTAATTCCACCGAGATCAGGCCCGGACTTTATTCGGAAATCACCAGGGTGGCGCGTATCTTGAAGCAGTATCCGGACACGTTGGTCAGGGTTGAAGGGCACACCGACAGCGTGGGTACGGACGCGTACAACATGGACCTTTCCGTACGAAGGGCCAACTCGGTGAGGACCCTGTTGGTCCGGGAAGGTGTCAGCGGCGACCGAATGCAGGCTGTGGGTTACGGAGAGAGTACGCCCGTAGCCACTAATGACGCCGCCGCAGGACGCCAAATGAACCGGAGGGTCGAGATCAAGATCGCTCCGCAGACAAATTAATATACCGATCCTGACTGAACCAATGGTGTCAGGCCAGGCATCCCTTGGCAACTGTTGGGGTTCATGGGGGTCAGGGCGGGAATTTGTCAATACCTGACACATACAGAAATATATTGCTAAATTCCTGTTCTGACCCCAAAGAACCCGCTTCATTATCGCTATGGAAACCGAGGATCTGGATCGGGAAAGTTTCAAGCAGAGCCGCCAGCGCTGGGATCATG
>JARGFZ010000093.1 GCA_029210965.1 bacterium
CAGAACGGGCACGTAAGCGGGCTGCTTCAATGGGGCCGGGGCATCTCTGCCCCGGAATCGGTGCGGTAAACGCCCCTGCGTTTGTGCCGGTTCCATGCTTCAATGGGGCCGGGGGCATCTCTGCCCCGGAATCGCACCCATGAAAGTTGGCTCTTTTGGAACGTACGCTATGCTTCAATGGGGCCGGGGCATCTCTGCCCCGGAATCGCTGATATTCTGTATGAACTTATTATTAGATTAAACGCTTCAATGGGGCCGGGGCATCTCTGCCCCGGAATCGGGGACGCTCCTACTTTAAATGAGGATGGAAGCCCGTGCTTCAATGGGGCCGGGGCATCTCTGCCCCGGAATCGAAGATTTCCTCAACGGGGAAATCTCCGTCAAGGACTTGCTTCAATGGGGCCGGGGCATCTCTGCCCCGGAATCGGGGACCACCGGGACCACCAAGACCAAAACCAAGTAAGCTTCAATGGGGCCGGGGCATCTCTGCCCCGGAATCGGCATTCCAGCCTGCTGTAGCGAGGGTTGCCTGGTAGCTTCAATGGGGCCGGGGCATCTCTGCCCCGGAATCGAAGCGAACCAAACTATCATCGGGAACGCCACCACCGTGGCTTCAATGGGGCCGGGGCATCTCTGCCCCGGAATCGATCTCTCTTATGGCAGAGAGTGTCCATTCCGGATTGAGCTTCAATGGGGCCGGGGCATCTCTGCCCCGGAATCGCTCTTTGCGAAGTTTTCAAAGGGACTCGGTGCTCGTGCTTCAATGGGGCCGGGGCATCTCTGCCCCGGAATCGGGAAAACCTGGTTAAGATCTGCCAAGGCTGTCACTTGCTTCAATGGGGCCGGGGCATCTCTGCCCCGGAATCGCGGATCATCTCCACCGACAGCAGGAACGATTACTCGCTTCAATGGGGCCGGGGCATCTCTGCCCCGGAATCGTGGTTTCTTCGAAGTCGGGAGGGGAAATCTTTTCGACGCTTCAATGGGGCCGGGGCATCTCTGCCCCGGAATCGGACGACTTTAATGTTTCTTATCCAGCAAGGTATGCCTGGCTTCAATGGGGCCGGGGCATCTCTGCCCCGGAATCGGAGGCCCGATGACAACACCTGTAGTTTTATACCGGCTTCAATGGGGCCGGGGCATCTCTGCCCCGGAATCGTCCAAAGACCGACTTGAAAGAGAAAGAGGCTTTAAGGCTTCAATGGGGCCGGGGCATCTCTGCCCCGGAATCGGAGACTAAGACTGAAAAGTACTTTCTCTTAATTAAAGCTTCAATGGGGCCGGGGCATCTCTGCCCCGGAATCGCTTCGGCACCCCGCTCCCACTATGAGGGCAACGATTATGCTTCAATGGGGCCGGGGCATCTCTGCCCCGGAATCGGTTAAAAGTGAGAGTTTTTATAAAAAGCCTTTCAATGCTTCAATGGGGCCGGGGCATCTCTGCCCCGGAATCGGCTCGTAAAGTCTCTGATCCGGTTCTGTATCACTTGCTTCAATGGGGCCGGGGCATCTCTGCCCCGGAATCGGTCCAAGGACCGCCTTGAAAGAGAACGGGGTTTTAAAGCTTCAATGGGGCCGGGGCATCTCTGCCCCGGAATCGTTCTCGACCGAGGTAACCCGTAACTCCACGGTTAGCGCTTCAATGGGGCCGGGGCATCTCTGCCCCGGAATCGTGTGGGCCGATATCGAAACGGCTTTATACTCCGATAGCTTCAATGGGGCCGGGGCATCTCTGCCCCGGAATCGGTTTTGACGGGTACAAACAGGCCGGGGTGGAAATGGCTTCAATGGGGCCGGGGCATCTCTGCCCCGGAATCGGGTATTTCGAAGAAGTTAAAAAAGGTTTCGAAAACCGCTTCAATGGGGCCGGGGCATCTCTGCCCCGGAATCGCGCTTATCATGCTGTCCGGGAACGCCAAGGATGGAAAATGCTTCAATGGGGCCGGGGCATCTCTGCCCCGGAATCGGTTGTCAAGGATAACGAAGGATAACGAAGGCAATCAAGGCTTCAATGGGGCCGGGGCATCTCTGCCCCGGAATCGGGATATCCAGTTAGCCGAAGACCTGGATTCGGATGGGCTTCAATGGGGCCGGGGCATCTCTGCCCCGGAATCGAGCCCTCGCAGAATACATTGATAAATAACGCTTTTCAAG
>JARGFZ010000094.1 GCA_029210965.1 bacterium
TTGAAAAGCGTTATTTATCAATGTATTCTGCGAGGGCTCGATTCCGGGGCAGAGATGCCCCGGCCCCATTGAAGCCTCTTCTATCGTCTTATCTTCAAGAATATCAATATCCGATTCCGGGGCAGAGATGCCCCGGCCCCATTGAAGCCACATATTGGTGAGCGGGGAAGAGTTTTTTAAGAGACCGATTCCGGGGCAGAGATGCCCCGGCCCCATTGAAGCGAACCGAGGGGTGTCCGTGTGGACAGTGCCCGTCTGGCGATTCCGGGGCAGAGATGCCCCGGCCCCATTGAAGCCGAAATGCAACCCACCATCAACTGTGATGGGAAACACCGATTCCGGGGCAGAGATGCCCCGGCCCCATTGAAGCGGCGAAGTACCGGTCAGCCGAATCCTTTATCACGCTCGATTCCGGGGCAGAGATGCCCCGGCCCCATTGAAGCAAAAAGACCCGGAAAGCTTCAGCTACCGTAGAATTCCCGATTCCGGGGCAGAGATGCCCCGGCCCCATTGAAGCAAAGGTAAATCACCCAACCGTAAAACCCGATAACCAACGATTCCGGGGCAGAGATGCCCCGGCCCCATTGAAGCTGTTACCACGACATCTAACCTTTCTGTGAAACTTGTGCCGATTCCGGGGCAGAGATGCCCCGGCCCCATTGAAGCCTGAAGCGGGCCTGCAGAAGATCCTTACCGGATGCGCGATTCCGGGGCAGAGATGCCCCGGCCCCATTGAAGCTTTTTTACTTCGGCAAAGTAAAGGTCAGCCGAGTCTCGATTCCGGGGCAGAGATGCCCCGGCCCCATTGAAGCACCTTATCCCCGAGGAACCATGCTTGCCTAAGTGCTCGATTCCGGGGCAGAGATGCCCCGGCCCCATTGAAGCTCGATGGGAGGTTGAGTTTCCTTGACCTCTTCCACGCGATTCCGGGGCAGAGATGCCCCGGCCCCATTGAAGCTGTAGAAATGTTCCATCTCGCGTCGATAAGTATCGGCGATTCCGGGGCAGAGATGCCCCGGCCCCATTGAAGCTTTACCGCTGGCAATACCACGGGCTATGCTATCATCCGATTCCGGGGCAGAGATGCCCCGGCCCCATTGAAGCTCGTCTCCATCTCCATTTCAATTCCCCTTTCGTTCGATTCCGGGGCAGAGATGCCCCGGCCCCATTGAAGCCTCATCGTGTGCGTTGTTTTATTAAGGGCGTTACGGCGATTCCGGGGCAGAGATGCCCCGGCCCCATTGAAGCGTCGGTGGGGGGAGTCAGAACCCCCCGCCACCTTTTACGATTCCGGGGCAGAGATGCCCCGGCCCCATTGAAGCACCTTTTTCGGGGAAGTCTTAGAAGCGTTTAGAATCGATTCCGGGGCAGAGATGCCCCGGCCCCATTGAAGCAATAGCATTACTATAATACCAATCACAAGAAGCGCGCGATTCCGGGGCAGAGATGCCCCGGCCCCATTGAAGCGTGAAGCTCGATGAACTCTTCAGCACTCATCCCGGCGATTCCGGGGCAGAGATGCCCCGGCCCCATTGAAGCTCACCGAAAACTTCCCCTCCAACCGTGACCGGGAACTCGATTCCGGGGCAGAGATGCCCCGGCCCCATTGAAGCTACGAAGTCGAGGAAGAACTTTACAATAGCGATATACGATTCCGGGGCAGAGATGCCCCGGCCCCATTGAAGCGGCTGTCCTGTGCATCCGAGATCCGGGCACATCGTACACCGATTCCGGGGCAGAGATGCCCCGGCCCCATTGAAGCATTGCCACGCCATTGTTCCTCCACCGACGTCCCACGATTCGATTCCGGGGCAGAGATGCCCCGGCCCCATTGAAGCAGCCCGCTTACGTGCCCGTTCTGCCTTCTCAGAGGCCGATTCCGGGGCAGAGATGCCCCGGCCCCATTGAAGACACGGAATCGCTGTTGATCACCTCATGCGATTCCGTGTT
>JARGFZ010000095.1 GCA_029210965.1 bacterium
AAGCGTCCCCGGTCACCAGGATGATATCGAATTGCTGGAATCCGAGGGTCTTTGCTTCATTCAGGGAGAGGGGCAGGAAGGTGGGTTGTTTGTTCATGCGTGGGTCTCGATATTGTATCTGGATGGTGATTGGGTTTTGAATGATAAAATGATATTTAATGTTGGTCAGAATAAACTATCTGGCGTCATCAGACTCCAGTAACCATTTCCAGATGGGTTTTATACATATATTTTTATCATCCAGTTCTAAAGATCCTTCTTCTTCTAAAGTGAGAATATATCCTTCTTTTAAGTCATATTTCTTCATAGCATCCATTAATCCTGCGATTTCTCGTTGTTTTGTGACCGGATTGTCCAATTTTTGAGATACCTGGATTGCCTGTGTTATTTTTAGATTTTCTTTAATGACAAGATCACATTCATTTTTTTCCAAATGATAATATATCTCATCATATCTTCTTTTAAGCTCAAGGAATACTAAATTTTCAAGTCGTTTTCCTGTATTTTCCGAGAAATTAAAAGAAACAGTTTTTAGAAAACTATTATCTCCCACATATATTTTAGATGAAGACACTTTTTGTTTTTTAATCGAATAATCAAATCTGCCAACCTGGTATACTAAAAATACGTTCTGGAAATAATCAATATAATTTTTAATTGTACTCAGACTTTTAATTCCACATACCTTTTTTAATGTTGAATAGGAATATATTCCGCCAATATTTGAGAACAAAAACAGAATCAGGTCTTTTAATTCCTTAACCTCTCTTACTTTATATCTGTTCAATATATCCTTGTTTAAAATATCTTCAAAATATTGTTTGGACAATTGTATATCATCGTTTTTCAGGATAAGGGGAAAACCTCCATTGTTAAAATACTCTAAAAATGAGGTATATACTTTCGTTTTTTGGGAACTTGTCAGGTGTTCAAGGTTTACGGATTCAATCTCTTTAAGCCTGAGATATTCTTTAAATGAAAAGGGAAATAATTTAATTACTTTATTTCTTCCGGTAAGATATGTAGAAATCTCTGAACTTAACAGATTTGAATTTGAACCGGTAACAAATACCTTGGTTCCTTGTGAATATAGATTGTTTACCCATTTTTCCCAGAATGTTACGTTTTGAACTTCATCCAAAAAGTACACAACATTTTCATGTTCCCCAAATAATTCTAAAACAATGTCCTGTATTTCCGGGAAGTTATCCGGGTTAAAATTAATAAACCTGATATCATCAAAATCGATGAATACTTTGGTACCTTCAACTTTCTGTGATATCAATTTCAAAAGAGAACTTTTTCCACACCTTCTTATTCCTGATATTACGATAATCTCATTGCCATTTAAATAATATTCCAGATTCAGGTCTCTATCGATAAGGTCCTCCTTTTTGCTGAACAGAGCTTGCTGATCAATGATTACTTGGCGAAGTTTATTTTTTTCCATTATAATGAATAAGTCGTATATTTACTTATATAGTTTTCGTTACCATTTAATAAGTACTTATAAAAACATATTAAATAATAAAATATACTCAGCATCTATACATAATATCCCTGAATTGAAGTGTAGAAAAGGTAATAGATAATCCCGCAAGAATTCACCAATAAAAGATAAGAAAATACCGATGATTAAAAGAAATGGTATTTTCTATACTATTTCCTTGTATTTTCTATTACTCAACACCCAATTCTTATTGTCTTTATATCCATTTATTCAGGGGGTATGACCAGTTCATCATAGACAATTATTTGTTGTGGGCCGATTGGCTCACCATACATTTCATAACGTTGGT
>JARGFZ010000096.1 GCA_029210965.1 bacterium
TTGTCGTCAAGAGACTGAAATACCTTGAATCCAGTTCTACGCTGAAAGAGCGACTGGCCCAGACAATAAGCTGCCCGTCTATCAGGGGGGTGGCCGAGGGCAAAAACAAGGATAAAGTGGTGATTCTGGACCCCTTCAGGCAGGGGAAACTTCTGATGAGTAGGGCCGCTCAGCAGATCCGAGGCCAGGCACACGCCTGCGTCATCAGCTCCGAAGTCTTTGACCTTCTGCAGGATCCGGTTTGTGAGGGTAACAGTTTCCATGGTCGGCTCCGACCTTGCGCAGTGCCGTCTTTGGCTATTGTTTCTCCCTGAGTTTATTTTAGTGCATGGTGAAGGGAAGAATCAAGAATGTTAAAGGGCAGCAGCAGGATGATATCCGGTCATGAGTGGATGATCAGGCCAGTGCCGGTGATGGTGGCAATTTCCAGCAAGAAGGAGGTGTGAGGAGCTGTTTTAAGGTTTAATTCCCTCCACCAACGAGGACATTTCACTATCCTGAATCTGTCTTACCTTTCCGAATCCTGCCTCTTCCAGCCCCCCCTTGATCTCATCGAAAGTATAGCTGTTGCCGCCTGAGGTATTCACCAGCATATTGATGGCAAAAAGGGCTCCTGAGGTCGGCCGGGTACGGTCAGTGTTCATGGCACAGTCCCTGACTATGATTCGTCCGCCGGGATCCAGGGCATGAAGGATTTTTTTATAAAGAGCTACGTTCTGATCGTGGCTGTTCTGGTGGATGATGGCCGACAGGAAGGCAAGATCGTGACCGGGGGGCAGTTCGTCCGTGTTGTAATCCCCAGGGACAAGATCCACCCTGTCTGAGAGGCCTTTATCGGCAAGCCTCTCCCTGGCCATGGGGATCACATCCGGCAGGTCGAAGATGGTGGCTTTCATGCCGGGAACAGCCTCAAGGAAGCCGATGGTGTAGGAGCCGGAGCCGCCCCCCACGTCGATGAGGTTTCGAGCAGTCCCCGGGTTGATTGCCCGGACCAGTTCGGGAGTGTCGCGCAGCGCCCTGACGTGCATGGCTCCGATGAACGCTTTGGTGCGGTCGCCGGCCTCCTCCGGTCGTGGGGCGGGGCCGCCGTCCTGCACGACTTCCGTCAGCTGGGACCATGTCTTCCAGAGGTGGGCGGTATGCATGAAGCCCGGCAGGATGGACTCCTCAGAGTCAGCGGTAAGCAGGAGGGCCACCTCTGGATTCGTCCTGTAACGGTTTCTCTCCTTGGCCAGAAGTTCCATGGCAACGAGGGCGTCCAGGAGAATGGTTGTGGCCCGGAGGTCTGAATTGAGCCTGTCCACGATCTCAGCTGCCGAGAGGAAGTGTTCTTTGAGGAGAGTGAAGATGTCCAGTTCCACACCGGTGAGGAGGACGCGGGAACGGGAAAAACCCTGGGCCATATGTTGAATGCTCTCAGCGGAGAGGTCGGTTTTCATGGTGTGCTCCTGGATTCAAAATTCAAGATTCCGTTAATGCGTACCTGGGTTAAACAACGGTTTTTATAAAAGCGATGAAAGCTGATTTACCACAGTGCAGCCATCAGAAGGCTGCACCACAGGGTTTTACAGGGTAAATCCAGGTTCTGAGGAAAACACGGTTGCTGTAAATTAACTTTAGGTTTTATACTTTTGCCCAGTCGTCCAGTCGGGATTTTCCTCTGTGGCTCTTCTATGAGTAGGCCGGTCCTGTCAACGGGAAACTGGTCTATTGCCGACATCGGAAGCCCTTGCTTACACCCTG
>JARGFZ010000097.1 GCA_029210965.1 bacterium
TCGCAATGACAACAATTCTCAATCCTCAATTCGCAATTCTCAATCGCCTTTAAAGGTTGTTCTCTTTCCCTAGCCCGTCCAGGAACACCTCGGCGCCGCCTATCTCAAGAGACCTCGATGAAGCCTCCAGGATCTGGACCACATGGTGCCCGGCTTCTCCGCTGGAAAGGGATTTTTTGCCAGTGCGGATGCAGTCCAGGAAATGGCCCGTTTCTTCCTTGAGGGGCTCTGCCTGCTGTATGTAGGGAGCCAGCATATCGCCGTAATGATAGGAGTAGGTGAAGCTGGCGAAATCGTCATAGTGGGGCGGGGCCTCCACACGCTTGTCATAGATCTTGATCTTCTCGAGGGGCTCGTTGTCGTCGAAGACCAGCATCTTTTTGCTTCCGACGAAGACCATCTCTCGAACCTTGTTGGGATCGAGCCAGCTGGACTGGATGGTGGCAAAGCCTCCGTTGTCAAAATTCAGGCACAGGCTGGTCACGTCCTCGATGCCCGGGTTGATGTGGGCTTTGCCCTGGCAGTTGACCGACTTGGGGGTGGTGCCGAAGATGTACAGGATGATGGAGATGTCGTGGGGCGCCAGGTCCCACGTAACGTTGATATCCCTCTGAAAAAGACCAAGGTTCAATCGCCGGGAGCTGATGTAGTAGATCTCCCCCAGCTCTTCTGACTCGATGATCTCCTTGATCTTGCGCACCGGGGCCGAGTAAATGAAGGTGTGACCTACCATGAGGGTCAACCCCTTGTTGTTGGCAATGTCCACCAGTTCCCGGCTATGCACGGCCGCCGAGGTCATGGGTTTTTCTACGAAGACGTGCTTGCCCGCCTCAAGTGCCCGCTTGGCAAATTTATAGTGGAGATCCACAGGAGTGGCCACTACCACAGCGTCAACATCAGGGTCGTTAAAGACTGATTCCACATCGCTTGTCGTATCGATCTCCCGATAGAGAGCACTCATGTGATCCAGCCTCGCCTCACTGAGATCGCACATGGTTTTAACGATACAGTCTGGCTGGGCCCGGAAATTCCGGATCAGGTTCGGTCCCCAATAGCCGCATCCGATTACAGCAATGTTCAGTGCTTTTTCCATTTTAGCCCTCCCTTTTGGTTTGTGGATCGATTCAGGATTCAGGATTCAATGTTCAAGAAACATGGCAAAAGCTGGCTAACCATCCCCCTTCGCTAACGTCTATCGAACAGCTACGGCGGACAGGCAGTGTGACCATTTTCAGGTCACATCACCATTCGACGCGCTTCGCTTGCTCACGGCAGGCAGGGTTACACAGGGTTAGATCAGAACTGCAGGCCAAGGTCCAAAGCCCAATGCCCAAAGCAAAGCTACAAACTGTAACGCAGACAGCCGCCCTTCGGCGCACTAATGTTTGCTCAGGACAGGCTGTGGTAAAATTAGCTTTTGATCTTCTTTGCGGAGCTTTGCGGCTTTGCGTGAAGCTTTTGAACTTCGAGATCGCTTCGCATGGTCTACGGCTCGCGATGACCCATCAACGCTTACAGCTATGACGTGGCAAGCAAGTGCGACTGGATTCCGGGTCATCGCTTGCGCTCTGCCCGGAATGACCTTGATTGAAGGTTGTACCTGGGTACCTGGATACGGCTCTTTTTCCCAAGATTCAGACTTTCTCTGTGTTCTCTGTGACTCTTCTATGAGTAGGCCGGTCCTGTCAACGGGAAACTGGTCTATTGCCGACATCGGAAGCCCTTGCTTACAC
>JARGFZ010000098.1 GCA_029210965.1 bacterium
CCTCTGTGGATGATTATGTGATCGATCCCGACTACCCGGTCGAAACCTACCTTTAGAAACCAGCCTGTCGAGATCAACGGGGGCTCTTTGCCCTGAAAAGCCGTAACTGGCTGAGGTTGGGCCGAAACCAACCAAACAGCAATTCTCGGTCAGTTTGTAAAGTAGGGTTTGGTGGGCCTTGAGAAGTAATTGTCAAACTATTTTTCGTAAAGGCAGCCCACTGCACTCTTTCCTCAAAATATGACCCAATCCCACCCCAAAAACATCACAACATATAGTAATGATTAAGAAAAATAAAAAACTAGACTTTTATCTCTATATGTTGTATAGCTCCTGCAAAGTCATCCACCAGGTAGGGGCTAGCACCGGTGCACACCAAAAAACACTTGGGGTTTAAAGCGCTGCGAAAAACCATTTCAAAGCGCTTGCAACAAATCCAAGATCCTCGCAAGGGGGCGCTGGATTACACCCTGCACGATTGCTTTATGAGCGGCTTTGCCATGATGTTTTTCCAGGATCCATCCCTGCTGCAATTTCAACGGCGCCTGCAAAAACGGTTTAACCGCAACAACTTGAAAAACTTCTTTCATATCACCGCTATTCCCAAGGACAGCCAGCTGCGCCAAGTGCTGGATGATAGCGATAATGCTACCGTCTACGAACTGTTTGCCGACCTGTTCAGAGCCCTGCAACGCGGCAAACAGCTTGACCTTTTCCGTTTCAGCGATGATCGCTATCTGCTGTGTCTGGACGGATCGGCGTATTTTTCCTCCGATACCATCCACTGCCCCGGCTGCCTGACCAGAACCTCCAATGGCCACGTTCGCTATGAGCACCAGATCCTGCAACCGGTGATTGTGTGCCCAGGCATCCGTGAGGTCATCCCCCTGGCCCCCGAGCCCATTGCCAACACTGACGGCGCCCAAAAACAGGACTGCGAGATCAATGCCGCCAAACGGCTTATCGCCAAACTGCGTCACACCCACCCCAAGCTCAAGCTGATCGTCACCGGCGACAGCCTCTATTCCAAGCAGCCCTTCATTGACACTCTCAAAATTGCCGGCATGTTCTTTATCCTGGTAGCCAAGCCCGATGATCACAAAATCCTTTTTCAGGAGTTCGCCGATCAAAAAGGACTGGGTGCGGTCTCCACTTACAGCTTCAGAGACGCCAAGGGCCGACGCCACCTTTATGAGTGGATTCATCAGACCCCTTTAAACGGCACAAAGGATGCCGACAATGTCAATTTCCTCCACTACAGCCTCTTTGTCGGCGCTAAACGCACCTATCATAACAGCTGGGTAACCGACATCGATATCTCTAAGGAGAATGTGATCGATCTGGCCAAAGCCGCCCGCGCCCGTTGGAAGGTGGAAAATGAGTGCTTTAATACCCTTAAGAACCAAGGCTATCACATTGAACACAATTTCGGTCACGGACAAAACAACTTGTCCATGACCTTTTTCCTGCTCAACCTCCTGGCTTTCTTTGTTCACCAGATCCTGCAACTGACCGACAGACTCTATCAAGAATGCCGAAGCGGATTTAGCTCCCGCATCGAATTCTGGAATCAGCTGCGCTGTACGATCCGCGTTTTGATTTTTGCCGACTTTGAGCACCTGCTCGCCTTTATCATCG
>JARGFZ010000099.1 GCA_029210965.1 bacterium
GTCCACCCCACTTTATAAACGGCCTCAAATGGGCCATGATGTGAGTTGACACAAACATCAAAACAAAGATGAGGCAGACCGTGAATAATCATAACTCAAAAGACAACATAACAATATAGGACTTACGCATTGACAGATTAACAAAAGCGAGATCAAAGTGACATAGTAAAAACAAATGGACACAAGCCATGAGAGAAATCACACGCCCACCCACAGCTCGCTGTTTTATGTCAATGTACATAAGCTTTCTTCTTAGTGAACCAATTTCGCCAAGTTGCTGTCATTTGGCAGAAATCGTAGGTATCTCACATGATAGTGCTAATCGTTTCTTACTGCGTGAACAATTTACGCCCCAGGATTTATTTAAACAGGCTGAGTGACAGCTTGATCTGAAAGGTGGGGTGGTCAGTGTAGATGATAGCGTTTTAGATAAACCTTATAGCCAGCATATGGCGTTAGTCGGCTAGTAGCGTGAAAGGCATTAACCTGATTACGCTGTATTATACTGATAAATATGGACATAACTTACCCATCAACTATGGAATTTATGACAAAGCTGAAGGGAAGACGAAAAATGATTATTTTATGGATATGCTAGCAGAGGCAATGAGGTGGGGTGTTGATCCTGCTTTTGTCACAGGTGATAGCTGGTACAGTAGTGAAAATAACCTAAAAACCATAAGAAACAATGGATTTGGATTTTGTTTCGCACTAAAAAGCAATCGTTTGGTCTCTATAAAAAAGGTGAATTTGTTCATATCCAGACCCTTGAAATCCCAGAAGAAGGGATAGAAGTGTGGTTGCGAGACTTTGGTCGAGTGAAAGTTTTCCGGACGCTGCTAAAAGACGAGCAACGCCACTATGCAGTTCACTTACCCGATGAAAACGCATTGACAGACTTTAATCGTGCGGACTTTTGTGATATTCACGATAAACATTGGAAAATTGAGCAATATCATAGGGCTATAAAACAGGTCTGTCATGTAGAACACTTCCAAGTCAGAACAGAAATGGCGATACGCAATCATATTTTCGCTTCAATTTTAGGCTATGTGCAATTACAAAAGATGTGTATCTCTAAGCTTATCAGTAACTGTTATGAGCTTCAGCGTGAGTTATTTAATACTGTGGTAGCAGATTCTATAGCGACACTCATGCCTGAAATAAAAAATATCAATCCACAATTTAGGCATTCCGTCAATGCGTAAGTCCTACAGTATTAGGAATCGATTTAGCAAAGAGCAGTTTTCAACTTCATGGTGTTGATGAAAAGGGAAATACAGTTCTTAAAAAGAAGCTGAACCGAACCCATCTCACAGCGTTTATTGCCAAGCTACCGCCCTGTTTAATTGGCCTTGAAGCCTGTGGCGGCGCACATCACTGGGTGCGTGTTTTCAGTGAATTTGGACATACGGTTAAAATGATAGCGCCTCAGTTTGTAAAGCCCTATGTCAAATCGAACAAAAATGATGCAGTGGATGCACAAGCCATTTGTGAAGCCGTACAACGCCCAAATATGCGTTTTGTGCCCAGCAAGCGTATTGAACAGCAGGATATTCAAAGCGTGCATCGGGTTCGAAATTTATT
>JARGFZ010000100.1 GCA_029210965.1 bacterium
TGGTTTTTCGCAACTCCCCGCCATATGTTCCTAAACCGTGATCGGCTGAACTGGATCAAAACCGAGTAAAAGAAGAACGTTGATTCTCCTGTCCTGAGCCGTCCCGACCTTCCCCGCTGCCGCCGGTTTCAGCTTGCCGTGGGTCACCAGCAACCGGATGTTCTGGATGGCGGCAATGAGATAGTCCTGCATCCGGACCCGCTCAGTCCCGCGCCACCTGGCCCTTTTGAACCCATAACGACCTGATTCGGCAAACGACCCTTCCATGAAATGCTTCCGAATAACGATGTCACGTCGCCCGGCCCGGCTCCTGGCGATATCGTAGGACCGGTCCAGGATATCCTGTTCGAAGTGCCGTTTGACCGTCCTTCCTCCTGTCGTTGACCGGGTGCATTTGGGCCGAAGATCACACGCCCGGCAATCTTCCTTCCTCGCCATGTATTCACAGGATTGTTTATCTTCCCACCGGTGACGCAGCGTCATCGGCTTGCCGGCGGGACAGATCATCGTGTCCTCAATGGCATCGTAAACGAAAGCGGAGGGAGGAAAGATCCCCTTGCGGGTTCCTTTGTCCTTATGAAAGTCCGGCAGCGGAGGGATGTGAACCCGGACCCCTCTCTCGTGACAGGCGAGGAAGTTCTCCTTTGTCCCGTACAAGGCATCAGCCACAACCGTTACCGCTCCCCGTCCCGTGTTGGCATGATGACCATCCAACAACTCCACCAACCGGTGAGCCCCACTCTCGTCACCCGGCCCAACAAACGTCTGCGTTATCACTCCGTAAGATCCGTCCACAGCCCGGTGGGACTGGTAGCCCAGGTTTGCCTTGCCTTTGCCCTTGCGAACAACCTATGCCTCCGGATCGGTCGTGGAAATGAAGCGGCGGTTCACCACATCCTGGCGGGGCGGCTTGCCACTGTCATCGGAAGGATCATCATCGTCATCGTCTTCAAGGTTCTCCAGGCGCTTCTCCAGCTGACGATATGCCTTGTTGAAATACTTCTTCAGAGAGTGCGTATCAACAATGGACTCCCTCGACGCGTCAGCATCCACAAGACTCGAATCCATAAACAGCTTCTTCCCCTCCACCAGACCGGCCTCCACACACTGATAGACGATCCGCTCGAAAAAGGTCTCAAACAGTTTGGCTCCCCATCTCCGGCGCGCCTTACTCAAAACACTATGATGAGGGATCTCAGAATCCAGGTCATATCCGAGGAACCACAGCCAATCCAGACGCTCCGGCAAGGTGTCCATCATCTCCCGCTCACTGCGAACGTTGTAGAGCATCAACAGCACCAGAAGCTTCAAAATAACGGGCGGAGGGACAGATACGTTCCCGTTGGTACCGTAAAGATGCTCCACCTCATCGGACACGAAACCAAAGTCAATGGCCGCAGCTACCTTGCGTAACAGATGGTTCGGACGGATGCGTTTATCGAGATTAAAGGAAGTGTAAAACAGGGAAGGCTGGGGCGGATCCTCGCGACCCATCATAGGCAAAACCTCCATAAAAAGGTTGCCTGTATATTACCATAACAGCTACCCTGAACCCAATAAAACCAAGCATTTG
>JARGFZ010000101.1 GCA_029210965.1 bacterium
GGACCGACAACCTGCCTGTACTGCCATCCCCTGAACTGGATCAGATCAGAAGATCAATGGAGATCTTCAGTGCGGAGCAGCCCGAAGGCTTGAAGGCGGTGTCGTGCTTGTGGCAGTCGGAACAGTCGCCCGGGTTGCCGCCGGGTGACGGGTGGCCGGTGGAAGAGGCGGTGGCGTCGTCCTGGAAGGAGGTCATGTCGGCGTCGACGGTCTCGTGGCACTCCTGGCACAGGCTGGAGAACGGCGCGTCGGCGTCGGCGTAGCTGTCGCCGGCGGTGCTCACGCCGGTGGTGTCGTTGACGAAGGCCAGGTTGCTGTTGCCGATGGCCCCGTGATTCGTCGGCACGCCCACGGTGGTGGACATGGTGCTCGAGCCGTTATCCCAGAGGTCGGTCTGGATCATCTTCAGGTTGGAGGCGTCACCGTGGGGATCGTGGCAGTCCACGCACTTGGGCGTGATGGACCAGGAGTCCACCTGGGTGTTGTAGCCGGCTATGCTCATGGCCGTCTTGCTGTGATTAACCACGGTAGCAACTGAAGCTGTGGGGTTGCCATCGTGACAGTTGGCGGCATTGTCGGTGCAGGTAAAGCCCGTCGTCAACCGGAACGCATTGGCGTTGGAAAGAGCTGCCGTGAAATCGTGGGCCTGGCTCATGGCGTGACAGTCCAGACAGGCGATGGACTTGGCCCCGTGGCCGCGGCCCGTCCACTCGCTGGAAGCGGTACCGGTGGCCACCGCGCTGGCCGTCTCGTCCTGACCGTTGAAGCTGTTCACGTCCAGGGTGTTGTAGTGGCAGTCGGAACAACCCAGCAGCGACGGGGTGGCGTTCCACGCCGGGTCAACGGCCGCGTCGTGGCAGGCGCCGCTGTCGCAGGTTCCGTACAGGCCGCCGTCACCTACCGTTACTGTGCCGCTGTAGGCGCTGGCCTGGGCCGCCACGTCCACGGTGCCGTTGATGTGCGATGTCTGGCCGGCCATGGAGGTCTCGCTGGTGGCGGTGTGACAGTCGGTGCAGTCAACCGTCGGGTGGGCAAGGTGGGCGCCGTGGGCCTGGGTGGGCGTGGCCGCGTGACATGTGGCGCAGCCGGTGCCGGCATTGCCCCAGATGGGCGTCAGGGTGGCCGCGCCCGTCCCGTCGTTGTGGCACGTGGTCGTCGAACAGGTCCCGAAGGTGGTGTTATACGGAGCCGCCGTGCTGGCGCTGTACGTCAGGTTCGACAGCGACAGCGCGACGCTGCCCGTCATGTGACCGTAGGACGTCCCGTTGTTCGGGTGGCAGCTGTCGCAATCCACCGGGATACCGTAAGTCCCCGCCGCGGCCATGTGGGCCCCGTGGCTGCCCGTGCCGGGATCCGTCATGGAGTGGCAGAACGCGCAGCTCGAGTTCGTCGAGCCCCACGCCGCCGAGTAGCCGCCATCCACCGAAGGATCGTGGCACACGTTCGCGCACGTGTCGGTGCCATCGGTCCAGCTGCCCGTCGCGAACCAGGAACCGGACGTGTCGATCGCCGCCTCATCCTGTTCGGCGTTGGCCCGGCCCACCAGAACAGCGCCGTCGTTGG
>JARGFZ010000102.1 GCA_029210965.1 bacterium
ACTAAACACGGAATCGCATGAGGTGATCAACAGCGATTCCGTGTCTTCAATGGGGCCGGGGCATCTCTGCCCCGGAATCGCTAAGTGCGGCAAAAGTCCTCGGTTGGGTATTTCACGCTTCAATGGGGCCGGGGCATCTCTGCCCCGGAATCGAACCTGAGGGAAAGTTTTCAGCAGGAAGAGCTTGATAGCTTCAATGGGGCCGGGGCATCTCTGCCCCGGAATCGATAAAAATGGCCGTTACCGCGCCAGGATTTACGATCGCTTCAATGGGGCCGGGGCATCTCTGCCCCGGAATCGTTGGTACCAAGTCACTGATCAACGCTTTTGCCAGGCTTCAATGGGGCCGGGGCATCTCTGCCCCGGAATCGTCCATCACCGACGCCCAGACTCCGGACGGGATAACCGGCTTCAATGGGGCCGGGGCATCTCTGCCCCGGAATCGAGTTTTGGACGGGGAATTCCCCGTTGAGGAAATCTTGCTTCAATGGGGCCGGGGCATCTCTGCCCCGGAATCGTCGGCGATACGACAATCACCGAACCGGAACCGGCAAAGCTTCAATGGGGCCGGGGCATCTCTGCCCCGGAATCGGACGCCCAGGATACCGTAACGATCGAGGCGGTCCGGGCTTCAATGGGGCCGGGGCATCTCTGCCCCGGAATCGTGTATTTCGCCGAAGTGAAAAAGAAAAGGCCTAATCCGCTTCAATGGGGCCGGGGCATCTCTGCCCCGGAATCGGAGACTAAGACGGAAAGATACTTCTTGGCGATAAAAGCTTCAATGGGGCCGGGGCATCTCTGCCCCGGAATCGAAGATGATACTCGGTTGACGGAGTTTCTCGGTACTAAGCTTCAATGGGGCCGGGGCATCTCTGCCCCGGAATCGCACTTTCGAGAGAGGTACCAAAAATGACTATAAAACGCTTCAATGGGGCCGGGGCATCTCTGCCCCGGAATCGGAGAAGTGGAGAAACTTCCGTCTCGAGAAGTGTAATGCTTCAATGGGGCCGGGGCATCTCTGCCCCGGAATCGCTACAAATAAGATTGTGTATACTTCGGTGGAGGATGAAGCTTCAATGGGGCCGGGGCATCTCTGCCCCGGAATCGGGACACCCCTCGGTTCTCATCGCAATGGGCATAATCGCTTCAATGGGGCCGGGGCATCTCTGCCCCGGAATCGATTATAACTGTGGTCACTGCCACACCCCATTAACAGGCTTCAATGGGGCCGGGGCATCTCTGCCCCGGAATCGTTCAAGGGCTTCCGATGGGACCGTGACATGTATTGAGCGCTTCAATGGGGCCGGGGCATCTCTGCCCCGGAATCGATGGGCATTATCCGGAAGATTTTGAGTCATGGTGGGCTTCAATGGGGCCGGGGCATCTCTGCCCCGGAATCGGAGCGCTATATCCCAACAGGTAACCGCGCCATCAGGCTTCAATGGGGCCGGGGCATCTCTGCCCCGGAATCGAGCCCTCGCAGAATACATTGATAAATAACGCTTTTCAAG
>JARGFZ010000103.1 GCA_029210965.1 bacterium
GGTCGGACAGGATCAAGGCGATGAAGCCATGATCTCGATTGTTGTTCCAGGAGATGACAACTAAACCTCCCGATTCTTTGATCCCACTACCTCATGGCGTGTAGCACCCGGCTTTGATCTCGCAGTGGATGTTCGTCTTCTCTAAAGGTACACGTGTTTCTAGTGTTTTCTGCCCCTACCCTGTGCATCCTTTTCTTTTCGTCATCGTAAATCCGGTTACTATGACATGAGTCCTCTGAAACAACTCAGATTGGGAGCCTCACGGTTGCCATTTTCGAATCAATCTTTCTGAATAGTCCACGCTGAAGGAAACCCAGGAAAGAAACAAAAACATTCGTGATCGCCTCTTCCATCTGTTTCTGAACGGCTCCTGCTTTTCTTATCTCTTCTCTCAGCTTCTCCTGATACCCATGAATACGCCGGATATTGGTCGTTGCCGCAGAAGCAATGACCATCATGCTCACACGGGGCTTTCCCCGTACAGGAAGTTTCCCGTTCCTGAAGGGATGTTTCACCGAGCGCATCGTTGACTCGGCCGCAGCACGCAGGTTCTTCCCACTGGCACGCATATCAGCACTTCGTTTGCGCCGTAAGGCAAGGTCTGTCTCTTGCTGCGAGAAACGCAGAACATGTCTGGGCTTGCGCTTGAGAGGTTCTGTTGGACATTGATCCACAAATGGGCAATCATTGCAAACTACGCTATCAAAGTAGGCCAGATAACGATCTTCATTTCTCCCTGGCTGCACTGCAACCCTCTGCCCGTGGGGACAAGTGACTTCCTGGGGTCGACCTTCGTCGTCGATCTCCCAATCGAAATCCTCTAATCCCAGCTTCTCTTCCGCAGGCTTGCGTCCCCGGATAGCGGTCTGGATCTGCTCGACTTTGGCTTCCCGCATGGCTTCATCCACATCTGGGCTTCCGTACCCACCGTCCGTGCAGATTTGCTTCACGTCGGTGCGCTCTTTCAAGTCCGGCAGCGCCTCCTTCAGCATGTCGGCGTCCTCAGTGTTGTTGGGCTCCACCTGTACCTTGTTGATCAGTTGGAACTTATTCTCGGGATCGCAGGTTTCTGTCAGATTGGCCACATAGCCACGGTAACCTTCGCCACCCTTGCGGCGATAGGTCGCTTCCCAGTCGTCCGGCGATTGCAAGCTTCCGGCGCTCAGTTCATCCCCCTGTTTGGAGCGCAACTTGTCTTCATCAAGGATGAAATGCTCTTCAAAGACACGCACCAGCATCTGGTAAGTGAGTTCCTGACCATAGTCAGCGCGCAGTTCCTCCACCAGCCGATGCATCAACACGCCAATGGGTTGAAGATGGTCAGTGACCTCTTCTCCCTTGATGCGGTAGACATACTGCCCCGAGCTTCCTTTCAGGTACGGCTCAAAGTCTTCTTTGTATCGTATTTGATCCCCCTGGCTGAGCATGCGATGCACTCGCTGCAGGACTTCAACTAGCAGTTGCAGACGGCTCGTCTCGCGGATATTGCTGGCGATCT
>JARGFZ010000104.1 GCA_029210965.1 bacterium
GATGCCCCGGCCCCATTGAAGCGCCGTGTTGACCAAGTTTTCGGCGATCGTCCCATCAGCCGATTCCGGGGCAGAGATGCCCCGGCCCCATTGAAGCGTACCGTTCATCCCCACCGTCGATAGGTTCGATCCCCGATTCCGGGGCAGAGATGCCCCGGCCCCATTGAAGCTTAGGAAGACCCGGAAGGCCTCCCCAACAGTAGAACGATTCCGGGGCAGAGATGCCCCGGCCCCATTGAAGCAGCGTATCTTTAACTGAACGTTTCATTTTGTTCCTCGATTCCGGGGCAGAGATGCCCCGGCCCCATTGAAGCGCCAGTGGATTGGCTGCCCGGTAACTCGGGTCCGAATCGATTCCGGGGCAGAGATGCCCCGGCCCCATTGAAGCATCACACTTCTACTTACAGACTTTTCCCCACTTCTCAGCGATTCCGGGGCAGAGATGCCCCGGCCCCATTGAAGCTACACCTTGCCAGTACAAGCGTAACCGGCAATGTCCGATTCCGGGGCAGAGATGCCCCGGCCCCATTGAAGCCTAATAATCTTTGTAAAGACGTGATTCCCGACGTTCGATTCCGGGGCAGAGATGCCCCGGCCCCATTGAAGCACGTATACAGCTGAAGGGTCGGCTACCGGGACGTGCGATTCCGGGGCAGAGATGCCCCGGCCCCATTGAAGCCTTAATTTTGTAGTCATTGGTGCCTCCTAGTGAAGCGATTCCGGGGCAGAGATGCCCCGGCCCCATTGAAGCATTCACAGTTTTCACGCTGTCAGTTGATGCGTGAATTCCGATTCCGGGGCAGAGATGCCCCGGCCCCATTGAAGCAAGTTGTGGACAAGCTGGCCTACGCTCCCGTAGTACCCGATTCCGGGGCAGAGATGCCCCGGCCCCATTGAAGCTATCACGTCACTTGTACGGATAGGATGCGTGTGCTTCGATTCCGGGGCAGAGATGCCCCGGCCCCATTGAAGCTCCTATGCTGGCGGGATGGTCCCGAATACGGGGCCCGCGATTCCGGGGCAGAGATGCCCCGGCCCCATTGAAGCAAGAAGCTTCTCATCATTGCTGAGCATTTAGTCCTCCGATTCCGGGGCAGAGATGCCCCGGCCCCATTGAAGCCTGATATAAACCGTCACGTCACCAGTTGCGTTAGTCGATTCCGGGGCAGAGATGCCCCGGCCCCATTGAAGCGTACCTGTGGCGGGTCGACTTGGGCGGGGTAATCGTCGATTCCGGGGCAGAGATGCCCCGGCCCCATTGAAGCCTTTTCTTCTTTCTTTATATAGGTAGCTACGTATTCCGATTCCGGGGCAGAGATGCCCCGGCCCCATTGAAGACACGGAATCGCTGTTGATCACCTCATGCGATTCCGTGTT
>JARGFZ010000105.1 GCA_029210965.1 bacterium
AGAGGGAAAGAACCCAGACCGCCAGCTAAGGTCCCCAAATGATAGCTAAGTGGGCAAGGATGTGGGGTTGCCCAGACAGCCAGGAGGTTGGCTTAGAAGCAGCCATCCTTTAAAGAAAGCGTAATAGCTCACTGGTCGAGTCGGTTTGCGCGGAAGATTTACCGGGGCTAAGCATAGTACCGAAGCTACGGATCTCACGTAAGTGAGGTGGTAGAGGAGCGTTCTGTAAGCCTGCGAAGGTCAATTGAGAAGTTGGCTGGAGGTATCAGAAGTGCGAATGCTGACATGAGTAACGATAAAGGGGGTGAAAAACCCCCTCGCCGAAAACCCAAGGTTTCCTGCGCAACGTTAATCGACGCAGGGTTAGTCGGGACCTAAGGCGAGGCCGAAAGGCGTAGTCGATGGAAAACAGGTTAATATTCCTGTACTTGTTATAACTGCGATGGGGTGACGGAGCAGGCTAGGTCAGCTTACTGTTGGATATGTAAGTTTAAATGTGTAGGGAGAGAGTTTAGGCAAATCCGGACTCTTAATTCTGAGACATGATGACGAGTTTTTCCTTGTGAAAGACGAAGTGATTGATGCCATACTTCCAAGAAAAACCTCTAAGCTTCAGGTTATAACGACCCGTACCCCAAACCGACACAGGTGGGTGGGATGAGAATTCTAAGGCGCTTGAGAGAACTCGGCTGAAGGAACTAGGCAAAATTGTACCGTAACTTCGGGAGAAGGTACGCCTTTGGTAGGTGAAGCGACTTGCTCGTGGAGCTGAAGAAGGCAGCATTAAATTGGTGGCTGCGACTGTTTATCAAAAACACAGCACTCTGCAAACTCGCAAGAGGAAGTATAGGGTGTGACGCCTGCCCGGTGCTGGAAGGTTAATTGATGGGGTTACCTCACCACTAAATGGTTTTGACGCAATGTACTACGTCTATGTCATACAACCTGTAGAAAGAAATAACTATTTTTATATTGGCTACAGTAGCGATTTAAAAAAACGCATTGTTTCTCATAATACAGGTAAAAATAAAAGTACTAAACACCGACAATGGCGTTTAGTCTATTATGAAGCATATACAACAGAACAAAGCGCAAGACAAAGAGAGCAACGTTTAAAGAAAAACAAACGGATGCGCTCACTCTTACTTGATCGAATAAAATCAAGTTTAGAACCATTTAGTGGTGAGGGAAGCTCTTGATCGAAGCCCCAGTAAACGGCGGCCGTAACTATAACGGTCCTAAGGTAGCGAAATTCCTTGTCGGGTAAGTTCCGACCTGCACGAATGG
>JARGFZ010000106.1 GCA_029210965.1 bacterium
CAAGGTGAAGAAGACAGCGGGCAAGCGAAGCTTGGCCTTTAAGGGTGCCACGGGCGTAAGCCCGTGGTAGTTCACTTTGTCCCGTGTTACTTTGCGTCCTATGCGTTAAACTGGTTTTTGACCTTCTCCTGCGGCCTTTTTCCCGGTCACTACTCCTTCACCTTGTGATTGGACCAGTGAATGTGCACGATGACCCACTGGCCATCGGTTTGTTTCAGGGTCATGGTTTCTGCCGTCTTCAGGTGGAAACCCTTGCCCTTATACCTGGTCTTCAGATCGTAGATGGAACTCACGGTGGCCGTGTTGCCCTCTATCCAGGATGTCTGGCTTTCAAGCTTGCGCTTGGCCTCGGCGGAAAAAGCGATGTCAGACTTCAGATGGCCTTCGGCGTAATGCTTCAAGGAGGTTTCAGCCTGTCCATCCTCAAACAGTAGAAGGTCTTCGGCCAGCATCCCTTTGGCGGCTTCAATATCACCATCCAAAATGGCCTTGTGGTAAGCTGCCACCTTTTCCTCAGGCGCACCCGCTGCCGCGGTGCCGGGAGCCAGGGCTGCCAAAAGGGTCAATGCGATGAGGGTCAACAATGATCGCTTAATCATAAAATACCTCCTGAATGAGTAAATAGTGAAATTGTCTAACGGTGTTAACTATAGGTTAACTATAGCATAGCCGATCTATATTGTCAGGAATTTGGAGGTTAATTCTCCGACACGCAAAGACGGGGGAAGGGCAGCTGACACAGAGACACGGGGACATGGCGTAACAACGGTATGGGAGTGAGGGGGTAAGGGGGTAAAACCTTAAACCTGAAACTTGGAGTCAGGAGAACGACTAGTGCATGGCGCGTGGGATGTGGGTTTTTGGTTCTACATTTCAAATTTCAAAATGGATCCAAAATCTCTGGATAATCACGTTCATGGTTACTTATGAATGTCCCCTCGCAAAGAAGGTATTAAAATCCATGATTTATCGCAACTGCGCCCAGTCGCATCACGCGCACACGAGCCCTTATTCGGAATTCCCGGTTTCACCTGCTGCGTTCCGGCCCGCGATTCGGCCGAAGACCAGGCACTCGGTGATGGCGCAGCTACCCAGGCGGCAGGCCCCGTGGACACCGCCAGTTACTTCCCCGGCTGCGTAAAGGCCTTTCACCGGTTCCTGGTCAAGGTTTATCGGGTTGTTGCTCAAACATGGCTGAGTCTGGTTTTTCGCAACTCCCCGCCATATGTTCCTAAACCGTGATCGGCTGAACTGGATCAAAACCGAGTAAAAGAAGAA
>JARGFZ010000107.1 GCA_029210965.1 bacterium
AAAGTTGGGAGCTATTTTAGCATCCCGTTGACAGGTGGTACCGGCCTACTTCATCCCATCTGTGGTAAAAAACATCGCTTTTCTTGAAACTGCGCCATAACCCAGAGTCAAGCTATACTCTGCGCTTTTCGCGTCCTCTGCGTTTCAAGGAGCTTTGTTATTCAATGAGTCCTGGTAGGTCCACAATGCGGATCGTTCCCTTTTCAAGGTCAACCTCATCAATGGTACCCGGGGCGAAGGGGATCATGAATTCTCCGCCATCCGGTAGGGACCCCGTCAGGATCGGGGGGCCCCCTGTATCCATTATATTCTCCACCGGTCCGACTTTATTGCCAAGGTGGTCGAGAAGGATCAGGCCCACGAGATCGTGGAGAAAGTACTCACCCTCTTCCAGGGGGACGAGTTCCTCCCTGGGCACACAGATCATCTGCCCTTTCAGGGCGAAGGCTCCTTCCCGGTCGTTGGTACCGGCAAGCTTAATAAGAGGGTTTCCCTTGTGCGTTCGGATGCCTTCCACTTTCACAGGTTCTACGGCTTCCAGTCCAAGATAGATCCGGGCTGCGTCGGTGAGTGTTTCCAGATGGTCGGTGAGCAGACGCACCACGACCTCCCCTCGGAGCCCGTGAGGGCGGAGGATTTCGGCCAGGATAAAGAGATCTTTCATGGGGATAGGGCCGCCCATCCGGGCGGCCGGAGAAGTCAGCCTACTCGGAAACGCTGGGGGAAACGTCGCCTTCGTCGAACTTCTTCATGACGCCGATCTTCGAAAGGAGACTGCGGACCGTGTCGGAGGGGGTTGCACCCTTGGAAAGCCAGTACAGTGCCTTCTCCTCCTCGATGTTTATCTCAACCGGTTCCTTGTGGGGATCGTAGGTCCCGATACTCTCAATGAACCTGCCGTCTCGAGGCGATTTGATGTCCGCTACGACGACCCTGTAGTGGGGCATCTTCTTCTTTCCCATCCTTCTAAGCCTGATACGTACTGCCAAGGTAAATCCTCCAAAAGCCTGCAGTATAAAGTGCAGGGTGTAAAGTGCAGAGTTAGTCGTATAGAAAGCCTTACCTTGTAACCTGAAATGGCGGGTTCGTCAAATGATTTAAGAGCCCCGAAATCCGAGATTGGTTTTGTTCAGTCCCGGGTCGGGGTGCGGGAGGGGTCATTTTTTCCGTTGGCGGGTATCT
>JARGFZ010000108.1 GCA_029210965.1 bacterium
ATGAACCTGGTAGCCCGCATCCATGAGCAGATCTACCAGCCAATACCAGTTAAAGGTGGATTCAACCACAGCTCCGGAAGTTAGGTTTACCTTTGCGTCTCTGCGAGAGGCTGCCCTTGCCGCATTCACAGGAATCGGGTTTTTAGCCTTTTCCCCGACACGCCGATACAGTGCTCTTCTTCCCCGATTCATAGAGCGGGAAGCGCTCAGCCCTTACCAAGTTCCTTCGCTCGCTTCGTAGCCGCCATCACCGCTTCCACAACTGTCTCCGTGAAATCGGCTTCATCCATAGCAGTGAGACCAGCCTGAGTGGTCCCCCCCGGTGACGTCACCATCTCCCGCAGTTGGGTAGGACTCTTTTCTGTTTCCATCATCATGCGTGCGGCCCCCATGATCGTCTGTTTCACCAGACCTGCAGCCTCCTCGGCAGGGATCCCAACCGACATGCCGGCCTCGATCAAAGCCTCAGCCATGCGGAAGATATAGGCTGGGCCGCTTCCGGAAAGGCCCGTGACGCTATCCAGCAGGTCCTCGGGAAGGACGTGGCAGGTTCCCACAGCCTGGAAAAGCTCCACGGCCCAGTGCGTGTTATCAGCATGGACACTCTGGCCGGGAGAGATGACGGTAGCCCCATTGCCTACAAGTGCGGGTGTGTTGGGCATGGATCTGATGACAGGCACTCCGGGCAGTGAATTTTCCAGAAGTCCGAGGGTGATCCCTGCTGCTATGGAGATGACAAGCTGGTCTGTCCCGATGGAGGGGGCAATCTCCTGAAGCACCTCTGGAAGAACCTGTGGTTTAACAGCCAGGAAAATGGTTCCTCCAGCCGCGGCGGCCTGAGTGTTCCGGTCGGTGCTCATGAGTCCATGCTGCTGGAGCAGATAAGTGCGCCGTTCGGAAATCGGATCTGAAACAATGATCGATTCAGCCGGCAGGATCCTGGCTCTGATGATACCCACTGCCAGAGCTTCGGCCATATTCCCGCCACCGATAAAAGCGATACTGCTTCTATAATCCATCATCCCCACCCTTTCTCTTTTAAGGTTTAACTATTACAGGGTCGCAAAAAGTCCGTAATCGGCTTTTCGCTCCTCGGAAAGGGAAAAGCGTCGTTTTCCCTTTCCTTACAAATCAATGACTTACAGTGCGAGTCATTGATTTGGGCGCCCC
>JARGFZ010000109.1 GCA_029210965.1 bacterium
GAACTTGTCCAGTTCAGGGAGAGGAGTGATGCGTTATCTCCAATTGAGAAGAGTCCTTCTTTTGATGTCACTTGTTGCATTTTTACTATTGCTTCCGGTGTTGATTCTGTTTCAAAAACTTGGAGGAAAAGGAGCAAAAGGAAAGTTGTAAGGCTGAGAAAATCAAAAGCGGTCTCACGCCCGTTCGTTTCACCCTTCGCCAAGCTCAGGACAGGCGGGGAAACGGGGAAAAAATCTGAAACCTGGAACTCGGAACCCGGAACTCGAGGCGCGATAGCGCCGAGCACCCGGAACTAGAGCGAAGCGAGTGAGTGAGCGTGAAACAATACCGTTGTTCCCTCCTGCGATGGCGAATTAGGTGATGTTAAGTTTTATCCAGCTCCCTGACCAATTCCGGCAGATCGTAGCGGATAGTGTCGTAAAGCACTTTCAGGTCAACTTCATCATAGCCGTGAATCAGGCGATTTCTCATCCCCACCACATCTCTCCACGGGATGCCAGGGCGTGTCTTCCTTCCTTCTTCTGTAACCTTTGCCGCTGCCTCACCGATAACTCCCACCAGGTGAAGAAGAGCCAGTTGCAGAACGCGATCGGCGAAGAGGGCATCAAGCGCCCTGTCCCCGAGTATCTCCATCGCTTCTCTGGCAAGCTCCAACATGTGTCCGAGCCGGAGAGAATCGTTACTCTGAGACAAAATGGACCTCTGCTTCGGCAAGTACCCGGCTTCGGAACGATCTGTTCAGAAACCCCGGAGTATTGAGGTCGGCCTTCCTGCCTAGCAGCGCTGAAAGCTCCCGTTCGATAGCGGATAAACGGATGAGGCCGACGGCAGCGTCCTCCGCAAACTCCACCAATACATCAACGTCGCTTTGCGGAGAGAAACTATCTCGAAGGACAGATCCGAAGAAAGCGAGTTTACGAATATGGTGGCGGCGACAAAAATCAGCAAGCCTGGCATTGTCGACGGGGATTTTCATTCTTTTCTCCATCATTTTTGAAGTTTGCGTCAAGCATTGGTGTTAGTCAAGAG
>JARGFZ010000110.1 GCA_029210965.1 bacterium
CATGATCGACCATGATCTTTTCGTACAAGTGCTGGACGAGCTTTTCAGAAACGCTTTGTACTATGTGGATCAGGGCGGTTCTGTAAAGGTTGCCCTGCTGCAGGAGGAACAGTACGTTCAACTCCGTATCAGTAATACGGGAAGCAAGGTCAGCACCGAGGAGTCTGGCCGCATTTTCGACAGGTTCTGGAGAGGAAGTCACGCCAGACACGACACCGGGATGCGGTTCGGATTGGGTCTTCCCATTGTAGAAAAAATCGTTGTTAAGATGGGCATGGGAATGGAAGTAGAGACGGAGATGGACGGTGAGTTCGTGGTAATCTTAACCATGCCTTCCCAGGCATGATTCAATCTCAAATCTCAGATCTCAGATCTCAGATCTCAAAGTATATCCGTGAACTATGAACAACACCTTAAATAGAGTGTGGAAAATTTGTTAAATATCAGTGATATGTATAGATATGTTGAAGTATAAAATTAGCAAGAATTGGAGGTTCCCATGCCTAAAACCCCCAAGGAAGGGATCAAGGCCAACGCACCCATGCAGTATTATTGTGTAGAGTGTGGCCACAAAATAGAGGGTGAGCCTTACGAGATGAGCCTTGCCGCCTATGAGGATTCCGTTGATCCGGTGTATTTTTGTTCCAAGGAGTGCTGGGACAACTCTGAAGAGTTCAATACTGATAATTGGCCAGAGCCAGCGGGTGGTTGAATTCCTCGGAGTCCAGAGCCCAAAGTCCAAAGGAAGTCCTTGAACCTGAAACTTGAAACCTGAGCGAAGCGAGCACCTGAAATCCCTGCCATAGTCTGGCTCTGGTGCCTGGGATTTGGGGTTGAAGATCACTAACCAACGATTTCTCCCGTTCATTGTCACTAAGCCTCTCATGCCAAAGGCGTGATCACACCGTTCCTGAGATAACCTTTTCCCTTTCATTCAAAGGAATCAGACAGCATATTGAAATATCCTTCGGTATGCTACATTG
>JARGFZ010000111.1 GCA_029210965.1 bacterium
TACCATGCCCTTAGCACTAACTGAGATTGACCAATTAGCGGTCACCAACAGCCGCCAAGAGTGCAGTAAACTTGATATAGAAGGCATTCGAGAACGGGTTAGATGCAAGGCCGCAAGGAGGAGGCAACCGGAGGCGTATATGCTGACATACGTCGAGGATTGCCGACAACTGAGAACGCAGCAGATGACCCGTTATCGGATGCCGCATTAGTCCCAATTTTCGGTGTTGAACTCGTCACTACCCTCCCAGCACTCTTTCGAACAAAAATAAACCGGATTGACCGAAGCACAGATCCCGTCCATGCTCATCTCATAGGGTTTCCCCTCGATGATCTTTCCGCACTGGATACAGTAAGTCAGCACCGTACCAAAGGTCTCCATCTTTGAGCCTTTTGTTCCGATCATGGTTTTGCTCCTTAAATCAGAATTCAGAAAGCAGAATCCAGGAGCCAGAAGATGAATCCTTCACTTCAGCACTTCTGCACTCCTGCACTTATGCACTATCTCCATTGCTCTCCGTGTCCCCGCGTCCCCGTGTCTCCGTGTCTTGAGCGGCCGCCATATATAGCCGCTGGTCCTCTTCCCCTTCAGGTCCACCGGGATGATCAGGGAGCAGGAACTGGATGGTCCTTTTCAGGATTCCTCCTGCCGGGATAGCGATGATAAGGCCAGCGAGGCCCCCCATCTCGCCCCCCACCAGGATGGCGATGAGGGTCTCAAGCTGGTTCAATCCCACGCGGTTTCCAACGATCCGCGGGGTCAGAACATAACCTTCCACCGCTTGGGCGACAGCGAAAGTCGAGACAACACCCAGTACCTGGCCCCATCCCGAAAAATCAACGAGAAGCACCATGGCTGATGCAAGGATCCCGATAACCGTTCCAACGTAGGGAATGATGAACATGAGACCCGCCACAACACCGATGAGCACGCCGAACCGTATCCCGGTGAGCCCCAG
>JARGFZ010000112.1 GCA_029210965.1 bacterium
GAAAAAGGCGGCATAAACCATGAACCTTTCCACCTTAAAACTGCCGCCAACCTGTCCAACCAATGGGGTCCACCTCTACCTGGAGACGGGCGAGAAACTGGCGGCCGAGTTCATCGCCCGTTTCAAGGACCTTTACCCCCGTGCCGTGGCTTCCTTCACGAACGATCTGGAGGCCAGCCTGACGCACCTGCGGTTCCCGGTGAACCATCGCAGGGGGATCCGGACGAGCAACTCCATCGAGCGGCTGTTCGGGGAGCAGAGACGGCGCACCAAGGTGATTCCCAGGTTCTTCGATGAGAAGAGCTGCCTGAAGCTGGTCTTCGCCTCCCTGATCAGGGCGGCCAACGGCTTCAGGGCCTTCGCCATGACCGACCTGGCACTGGCCCAGTTGGAGAGCTTGAGGAAAGAAAGGGACCTGCCGGCCACACCGAGCCTGGATTACGAGCTGGCAAAACAGATCAGGGAGGCAGCATGAGGCCGTCCCTTTTTACACCAACTTTCGGACTTGACCACAGCCCCAATCCATTAGTGGCTTTATATAGGTGGGGTATAAGATCGTTTTGGGCAAAATTTGCGATCCACTCTTGAGAATGTGTGTAAATTGGGATTTTAAACACTGTCAAACCAGTAGGTTCAGCTTCCATTTGGCCTAAAGCGCTTTTAAAACTTATACAAATTTCGATTTCAGGATTAAACAATCTCAAAGGAAGTGGTTCTGGTTTCAGTGTCTGATCGTAAAAAAAATTAAGAGCTGTGTACTCAATTTCCTGCAACCAAGCTATTTTAGAGTCATACCTATCCATTTGAACCGCCCCGGTTTTTCCGGAGGCTCCGTTACGTGAGTCCGGCCATCATAGCCGGGACTTTTTGACTCTGATAATACAACATTTCGTACTCAGCTGGTGGAATGTAACCGATCGGCTCGAGCAACCGCCTATTATTGAA
>JARGFZ010000113.1 GCA_029210965.1 bacterium
GAACGCGGGGGAAAGAGCGGTTCAGGCACGTAGATACCTAGGAGTCTGTCGGAGTATCCATTCAGACTCCTAGCTGAAGTTTGTCGGAAAATAATATGTTTAAAAAATACCAGGTAAATCAAATAGTTACAATTGCCTTAAATAAAAAGATGCGTCTTCCGACAAACATTTCTAGCAGCGTATCGAGGTTCTCCGACACGCTGCTAGATACGTAGATACTTAGACACATAAGTCTTCCGGGATCCAGCCTTCCCGCTGCACACTATCGTGTGCAGTTTACGTTTAAAATCAATTTCTTGCGGCGGTCGTCCGTCATGATGTAATATCAGGTGCTCCGGTTCCAGGGAGAACCGCCCGCCGGAAGGAACGGTTCCTGTGAAAGCGTCTGAAGGCTGCCTCGCGCGGAGGCGCAGTGCGGCCAGCTGAAGGCCGCTTCGCAGAGAAGGGCTGACATCAGGAGAAAATCTGCTCCGCCTGCCACAGCGTCTTGTCACGGCGAAGTTCGACTTGTGAGGGCATTTTATCACGGCGTAGCCCCAAGGCGAAGCCGGAAGCCATTAGCGACGCCCCAAAGCGGAGACGGACTTGTCACGGCGTAGTCACGCACCAGGCGGGACGGAGACGGACTTGTCACGGCGTAGCTATCAGCGAAGACGGAAGCCCCAAGGCGAAGCCGGACTTGTCACGGCGTAGTCACGCCCCAGCGGGACGGAGACGGATGATCGTTGAACTGGCGTGTGCAGGGGCGTTGCACACTATCGTGTGCAATTCTCTTTAAAATCAAACCCTTGTGCCGCTTCCCTTCAATAAGGTAGGATGGTTCATTCTTGCCGGACGGCTGTTACGTACTGTCCTGTTCGGTCCAAATTCCAGGGACGGAGACGGAAGCCCGGA
>JARGFZ010000114.1 GCA_029210965.1 bacterium
GGCGTGAATTTCACAATATCCCTGTCAACCTTAAGCCTATCATATCCCCTCAATAGCATTTGGCAAGGGTCTTGCTACGTCTTCTGTATTTGCACAGGAGGCAAGCATGTCCAGAAAACCCCGCCTCGAATTCCCAGGCGCGATCTACCACATCAACCACAGAGGGAACCACCAGGAACACATCTACCGTGACAATGACGACAGAAAGCTGTTCCTGAAGTTACTCAAAACCACGATCCAAAGGATGAACTGGATCTGTCACGCCTACTGTCTCATGGGAAACCATTATCACATCTTGATCGAGATCCCGGAAGGGATTCTGTCCAGAGGAATGGCCTGGCTAAATGGTGTGTACACTCAGAAGTTCAACCAAAAATATGAGCTTACCGGACATCTTTTTCAGGGAAGGTTCAAATCCAAACCGATCGAAGACAACATGCAGTTCCTCACAGCGGCAAGATATATTGTCCGGAATCCGGTCGAGGCAAATATGGTTGAGAAGGCCGAACATTGGCCATGGAGCAGCTACAGGGCCACTGCAGGGAGTATCGCTCCGCCCGGATTTCTGTTTGTCGATGATGTCCTCTCCTGTCTTAGCAAGGAAAGGCCCAAAGCTCAGTCCTATTTCCAGGAGTTCGTTAGAATGGAGTTAAAGGATAATGACGATGAGATCATCAGGCTGTTCCAGGAGGTATATTCAGGGGAAAGAGAGCCAGTCTTTTCAAAGAGGGTACAAACCGTATTGGACATGGAGAGCTCTATCAGTCCTGTCCCCAGAAACTTGAGGGTTATAAGCAGGCCGGTTTTGGCTGAACTTTTCGCTGGTTGTAAATATGGCGATCTTGATACGAGAAACAAGATCATCCAGGACG
>JARGFZ010000115.1 GCA_029210965.1 bacterium
CTAGCACCAACTGGGAGGATGTTAGCGATGCCATATCAATGGCACAAGACTTGGACGTCATTATCGTTCCTAGTGGCAAATCAACGTGGAACGAAGGTATTATCATTAACAAACCACTGACGATATCCGGCGACAGTTCTGGAGCAACAATTATTCACAAAAAAACAGCAGGGCATATTTTTGTTTTTAATGGAAGTCATAATTCATCAGCAAGGCTGTCCAATTTCACTCTTGATGGAGAAAACATTGCACAAGGTGTAAATTTTGAAGATTTTAAAAATGCGTTCCGTATTGGGTAGTGTCCAGAATTTTTCGCACATTTGTTTTTCGGACGTTTCGATCTGGTTGCTCCTCAAGCTCAGGCTGCTGTCGTCATCTCGGCCTCATATAATCGTTCCATTCTCAGGTATCGCTTCATTCCCCATCGAGTTCCGGCAATGTGCCTGAGTCGTGCCGCCACCAGCATCAATGCCGAATTACCATCCGGGAAGGCGCCAACCACACGGGTTCGTCGCCTGATCTCCCGCATGATCCTTTCCAGAGGGTTATTGGTCCGGATCCTGCGCCAGTGCTCCGGAGGGAAATTGTAGTAAGTCAGGGTCTCGTCAATGCTTTCACGAACCATCCTGGCAGCCTTGGGCAGTTTCATCTCTTCGAGCTTTTTGGCAACACTCTCAGCCTTGACAAGAGCCTCGGCGCGGTCCTCCTGGGCGTGGATCGCTTTGAGCATCACCGCAACCTCTTTCACCTTGCCTTTGGGAACAGAGGTGGACCCCATTGGTTGGACAGGTTGGCGGCAGTTTTAAGGTGGAAAGGTTCATGGTTTATGCCGCCTTTTTC
>JARGFZ010000116.1 GCA_029210965.1 bacterium
CCAGCAACCTGGTAACCCGGGTACCCAGACGGAATAGCCTTCTTCTGTCTTTTTAATGCTCACTCGATACCTCATATAAACACCTCCTTACTTCCCTCCCCAGGCAACCCCGGGGGGTCAGTTTTCTCCTGCGCTAACGCCTTTCGACCAGCTTCACCCGTCGCCGAGGCTATGGGTGACAAGTCCGTCTCTGTTCCGGGCACCTGGACGAGGCGAAACGGTGCTAAACGCCCGTCCAGTAATTATGAACAATCCTACCTTATTGAGGGGAAATGGCACAAGGGTTCGATTTTAGATTCCCGGTGTCTGACACCGGGGCGCGTTTGGTTTCCTTCGCGGCTTTACGGCTTTTGCGCAAGAGCTGTGTTTATCTCACGCTCGCTTCCGGCTTCGTTCTTCGAACTACGCCGTGACAAGTCCGGCTTCGCCTTGGGGCGTCGCTAATGGCTTCCGGCTTCGTTCTTCGAACTACGCCGTGACAAGTCGCCGTGACAAGTCCGGCTTCGCTCTACGAGCTTCCGACTACGCCCTCCGGGCTACGACGTACAAGATGGCGGACAAGGGCGATGACTCTGCTAAACAAAACGGCGCGAAACAGCCGTCCGGTAAGAATGAATCATCCTACCTTATTGAAGGGAAACGGCACAAGGATTTGATTTTAAAGACAATTGCACACGATAGTGTGCAGCGGGAAGGCTGGATCCCGGAAGACTTATGTGTCTAAGTATCTACGTATCTACGTATCTAAGTATCTAAGTATCTAAGTGCCTGAACCGCTCTTTCCCTCGCGTTCGACTTTTTCTCCGCCTTTCT
>JARGFZ010000117.1 GCA_029210965.1 bacterium
TTTTGCGAAGCCATCAAACTTCATACTCCGGCTGATCAGTTTGGAACGGAACAGGTGGTCAATTTGCTCCGGAATACGCCGTGCAGGGTGCAGAGTGAAACACGGGTTCTATAAAGACGGTAAAGGCAGCCTCACCCGGGGGGCTCCCGGCGTATGCCGTAAAGGCGCTCAAGGGCATTTACCACGGAGAAGATCGGAGAAAGGCGGAGGAAAAGCCTTGGCTGGAAGTGCCCGGCGGAAATCTTCTTGCCGGACTTTAATTTTTAAGAATATTATGGGCGCATCTTAAACCCTGTTGCACTTCGAACTTGAAACCGCCGGGCAAAAACGATGAGGCAGCAGGGGACAAACCTCTGACGGACAATACTTGCAATTCAACCTGTTTGTTTATCTCGGCTCCTGGCGAAAATACGGAAAACGTCAGCCCCCCGGGGTTACCCTCAATTTCCCCCGTGGTACAAGGGTTTTTCGAAAAGTGTGAAAGGCGAGAACGAACCCCACCGGGGTGCCCGCATTTCAGGCAGCCTTGTACTCTCGAACCTCCACCTGCACACCGGTACGGACCGCATGTTCCGCCTCGCCCATCACATTTTTGGTGATCTCCTCGTCGATGAACTCCTCGCCGCAATTCCGGCAGACGGCGGCGGGGACGTTGCGCACCACCACGGTAGTCCCACCCCTCTCGAGGGTCAAGGTTGCCTTCCCAGGTCCAACTTCACCCATACGACATACTGGACACTTTTTCATTTCTTTCTCCCTCTAAAATCCTGGGACCAAAGGTC
>JARGFZ010000118.1 GCA_029210965.1 bacterium
GGAGCCCCCAGCCGGCGATCTTCACGAGGGCCTTTTCGGCGATCCCGGGAGCCTCGTGGATGAACTGTACCGCTTCTTTCCAGAGGTACGGAATAAGCCATGAAAGGGCCAGAGCAAGGAGTCCGGTAATGAGGAAAAGTATCGCCAGGATCGAGGCCACCCTGGGGACCTTTTTTCTTTCCAGCCAATCCACTGCCGGGTCGAGCAGGTACGCAAGGCCGAATGCGAGGGTCAAGGATTTGAAGGCGCCGGGCGCCATCCAGGCGATGACAACGATCCCGCCGAAGAATGCCGCCATGAAGGAGTAGAACTTCTGTTTTTCGTCCATATTGATCATTGTCATAGTGTCTAGTGTCTGGTGTCTGGTGTCTAGAAAAATCTAAACAAATTTAGCAGAGCCATCTCAGATGACGCAAGAAGGAACATGAGCATAGCTTTTGAAGAGCATTATCTAGAAACCAGACTCTAGAATCTAGACACTGGCTACCAAGTCTAGACTTGGTAGCCTTGTTATCAATTTGTTAACTATCCGGGTTAAAAATATTGTATCTTGTAAATATTATCTTCCCATTTACCAGGGGGCAGTCCATGAAAGCATCCGATCTTTTCGTCAAATGCCTGGAAGCCGAGGGAGTGGAATATATCTTTGGCATCCCTGGTGAGGAGAACCTGGATCTCCTCAATTCCCTCAAAGACTCTCCCATCCGGCTCATCGTCACCCGTCACGAGCAGGCGGCGGGTTTCATGG
>JARGFZ010000119.1 GCA_029210965.1 bacterium
TGCCCGGATGTCGACTGCCCCGGTTTCCATCCCCGCGGCCTCTTCTTTGAGCCTGTCGTAGACGCTCCTGTCCTGTCCTTCCAGGATATACGGCGAATTGATGCGATGGGCCTCAAGAACGGAGTTGGTCAGCACACCGCCGCTGTGGGACCGGACACGGATGTACGGCAGTCCCTTGAGGCCATCGATGAGGTCGTCTGTTGACTGGTCCCAGCAAGCCATTTCCATGCGGTTGGCGACGGACTGGACGGATTCTACCAGGAGCATCTCGGTCCCGTCGGGGAGCGTATAGCGGGCCGGGCCGAGGTCGGCGAAGCCCGTGGGCTGGAAGCGGTGGCCCTGGAGCGGTTGGAGTTTCGCCTCCATGAGCAGGCGGGGGGATTCCCTGAGCTTGTCGTAATCGATGGTCATGAGAGTGCACCTCCTTCAGTATCCATTTTGGCGGCAGGTTCGGATGGGTCGTCACCCAAATCGCCGCTGCGAATGATGAGACTGCCCAACTGGCTCACGGCGCCCATGGTGACAGGAATGAGCAAAGCGGCCGCGAGGCGTCGGGGATCGATCCCCGCGCTTCCCATCTGGTCCAGTTCCTGCCAGTCCCCGTCACGGGTCTTGAAGCCGCGTATCGGCCCCGGCATCGGATCAAGACCCGACGCCCGGAGGCGGCGCATGGCGATAGCGCATGTTTCGCCGAGTCGCCCCGCGCGGAGAAGACGAAGGATGGACGGTTCAGGGCGG
>JARGFZ010000120.1 GCA_029210965.1 bacterium
GTGAGGATAATTCCCAGGTAGGAGGCAGCCCAGAAGAATGAGGAATCGGCGACAATGAGGACACGATCCCCTTTTGAGATTCCCTCAGATCGCAGGTAGGCCGCTACGCTCAAGACCCCTTTTTCCAGCTGGGAGTAGGTGAAATCACCCTCGCTGGTGAGTAAGGCGACCTTGTCGGTGGTCAGTCCGTTGTCAAGTAGGTAGGCGGCAGCATTCATGGGAAGTCTTTAAAGCTAATTTACCACAGCGCGGTCATTTCCAGACCGCACCACAGGGTTTAAAAGGGGTAAACCATACTTTCTAATCAGTGGTTGGTTCAAGGATATTGTCTCTCGCTCGTTCATCACGCCCTCGGCGTGATTCGCTAAAGACTCAAATCTCTCAAAGAAAAACCAATTCAGGTGAGGAGAAGATACGTCTGTCTTACTCTGCGCTACAGCTTTAAACCCTGAGATCGCTTCGCATGGTCTACAGCTTCCGCCTTCACTGAAGTTTCGGCGTGACAAGCGCGATGACAGCGTGGGGTCATCCTGTGAAACCCTGTGGTAGGGACTGGGAGTGTCCCTGCTGTGGTGAAAAAATCAGTTTTGGGTATTGCGCTACGTTCTCCCCCAGCCCTATGGTTTCCTCTGTGAGCTCTGCCCTCTGTGAGAGCCAGCTCTTGCCGCTTTAACAGGAAACCGGGGTTTACCCTGTGAAACCCTGCCTGCCATGAG
>JARGFZ010000121.1 GCA_029210965.1 bacterium
TTCGAAGGTAGAGAGTATTTACCTGCTTTAGTGACTAGAACAGCTATAAAGCTGGTAGAAAATGCCGCTAGGAGTGAGCTTTCTATAAACTTTAGCAGAACTAATTCTTTTGCTAGGGATTTACTAGATAGACTACCTGAGACGCCTATAACTGTAATTATCTATAGAGATAATCTTCCTTATTGGGTTGGAAGAGTTACAGGTATCTTAGGAAAGAAAACATATATAACAGTAGCATGTAATTCATCTTTAGCCTTCTCTTCTAGGTCTGGCTTTAGATATAAACTAGTACATTCATGCCAGCATTCATTATATTCGGCAGGTTGCGGTGTTATTCAATCATTACATAAAGTAACATATACTAATATAATAGCATCATCTGATATTATACAAGTACCTTCACTAGCAGAGCCAGACCAATTTTATAATGGTGGTATTGCTGTTATGGCCGGACAGTCTAGGCATATTATAGAGAGTTTTGGTACTTCGGTAATTCTAAGTAATGCTTTTACAGGGACACTTACAGGAGAAATATCTTTATATAGAGGATGTGACTTATCAGAAACTACATGTAAATCTTTTAATAACTTAGATAATTTTATGGGTTTTTCTAGGATACCTACTAAAAATCCTTTTGGTGCTACAGGGCTATTATAATGAAATTTAAGTGGTACTATATATTTAATCCTGCTGCTAGTATTGTAGATATGT
>JARGFZ010000122.1 GCA_029210965.1 bacterium
AGGGCCGGGCACGTGTGGAAATCCCTTTTCCGGGGGGTGTTCGATATCCGGGTTGTCCCGGTACGCACTGAAAAATTTTCGCCCTGGTCCTGGTGGAGGGATTCGCGCCAGTTCAAATGGACCCTTTATGAACTTGGGTCGTGGGTCTTCATGATGATGAGGGACCCACCCGATCCGGTTTGACCTGTCAATAACCGCCTTTCCTGAGGTGATATCCAACATCCCCGCCTGAAAAAGCGGGATCCGAAGAGGGGTTTACTGCCATGTAAATAGAACGGGGTCATCTCGTCTCGAGGTTTATTCCGGTGGAGAACCAAAAAAACGAAGCTAGCCCGCATTATTCATGATGGTGATGAGATGTGAGCTAACTGTGTGGCAAAGATGGATAAATGGGAATGGCACGATAAACATCATGAATAGTCCGGGCTAGTTGGTTCGCCCTCCCCAGACTCCTCCCCTGCGAAAATCCCATGGAGCGGTGGGAGCCATCTGGCCCCACAGGCCCCGGCGCTTCAGGCGCGCCCTGGTCTCCAGGTCACCAAGGCTCAGGTCGTTGGAATACTTGTGGTACCACCAGGCCAGCCCCTCCTCCAGCAGTTCCCTGTCGAGAGAGTTGCCGCCTGGTGTGTAGACCATGGCCCACGTCCCGTTGTAGCTGTCCCGGCTGGCGACCTCGGCCCTCACCTGCCTGTTCAGGACTTTTCT
>JARGFZ010000123.1 GCA_029210965.1 bacterium
TGAAAGGCGGGTACTGACCCCACGGAAAAAGCTCGGTGTCACCGAACGGCCTTCCACCGTTGAGGTGGGAACGAACTACCTGGCGGGGACAGACCCGGAAAAGATCGTCGCCATTGCCGCAGACATACTGGAGGGGAAGGGAAAGAAAGGCCAAATCCCGCCGCTATGGGACGGCAAGGCGGCCGAGAGGATCGTGGAGATAATTCTTCGAGACTTACAGCCCATCGCTGTTCCACAACGCAACGGCACGATTTAACAGGGATGAAGGGGATACAGGGGATAAGAGCGGGCGATAGGCGAGGGGCGATGGGCAATGGGGAAGAGCAGAGGAAGCGCGGTTTCTATAAAAGCGGTTAAAGCTATTGAACACGAAGTTCATAAAGTTAACGAAGTTAGAGAATTACCGACACGCCTATACGCAAAAGCAATAAGAGCTGTCTCACACAGAGATCACAGGTCACAGAGGAAATCTAACACCGGGTGAAACCAAAAGCTAAAGTCTGTCTCACGCAAAGAACGCGAAGCTCGCCCCTCGATCACGCCTTTGGCGTGACTCGGGGCAGGCAAAGTATACAAAGGAGATCAAAATCAGGGGGGTTAAACCTAATTCTTTGCCTTCCTTAGCGAAACTTGGCGTACATTGCGGTCAGCAGCGCCTGGATCTATCAGCGTCAATCAGCGTGCATCGGCGGCTAAA
>JARGFZ010000124.1 GCA_029210965.1 bacterium
GTTCAAACTTGTCAATTACTGGGTAGGAAAGAGGGTCCTTCGATTTATCTCCGGAAAAGAAGATATTGCTGCCATAACCATGTTCCGCTTAAGGTTCATGAAGTCGGGATGGCTGGTGAGAAAGCTCCAAACCATGAAACGGGGTATTCTGGTCCATTCCCTCAACGATGAAAAGGTGATAGCCGGATATCTCGGCCTCGGTGCGACAGGCATCTACACCGACGATTTTGACGGATGGGTTAAACAGTAATGGCAAGACGCAAAGATCCCCCTCCGCTAAAGCTGCGGCCTGGCAAGCACGGTGAAGCGGTGACACCCTTCGACAGGCTCGGGACAGGCAGGGCAGGCGGGTGAAGCGGCGACAAGGAGAGTATAAGCAATAACAATAGTCCAGCCATTCGAGTATCTTGGGGGAAATTATCCAAAAGCGTATACTTAACAGATGGTTCCTCCTGAAATACCAGGGAAAATGTTTTCGATAATTTGGGCTGGTAGGTAAAACCAGAATGTGAATGGTAGCCACATCGAGAAGACGAGACTAACATCAATGAATACGTTGCCTGCAAAAACCAGGATCCGTGTGAAAATGGAAGAAGGGGCAAGGAAAATCATTATCCCTCCTACCAAAACTACTGCCTTGGCATTAGGTGTATTTTATGGTTGCACTGTTTTCGTAACCGTTTATATCCT
>JARGFZ010000125.1 GCA_029210965.1 bacterium
CCAAGGCCGCCGTTGTCATCGTACTCGACTTTTTCACCGTCGAGTACGTACTTACCACTGATGGCCGGGGTACCGGCAAAGGCGGCGCCGGCGAAAACCACGGCGAAGGCCAGGGCCAGCATAACAATTGAAAATCTTTTCATCTGATATCCTCCTTAAGTTGACTTAAGGTATTTGTTGACCAATCAATTAGGTTGCAACCAATTTTGCTTTTCCGGTCATACTGTGCTTCAGATCAATTCCTGTGGATTCGCGGGTATCCCCTCCTTTCTTCTGGTTTCCTTTCTCTATAACTTTTTAAACCGGGCGCCCTAACTCCACCGCGGACCATACATCCCACGCAGCTCATACATCCTGCCATGATACTTGGGGTGGACCCGGGACCTTTGCCAACCCGGTGAATGCACCTCGGGTTCCGATTTTGAGAGAAGTTAGCACCTCATCCCCCCCCATGTCAAGCCGATTTTGTCGGTTTTTCCGTTATTCGACAGGCACTAACGGGCGATCCCGGAGCCGTATTATTGACCCGCATTATACCCTCAGGGCAGGTGGCTTGCAAGGATAGAATGGCATTTTATTTTACCCTTGAGCGTTGTCTGCAACACCTGGTGTTACCCTGCAAACCTCTTGCAACAAAAGAGGTTACGGCCTCAGCTCTCACAAAACAGCTTT
>JARGFZ010000126.1 GCA_029210965.1 bacterium
CCGGAGCTGTGGTTGAATCCACCTTTAACTGGTATTGGCTGGTAGATCTGCTCATGGATGCGGGCTACCAGGTTCATCTGGCCAACCCGACAGCCATTCAGAAGTACAAGGGGCTCAAGTATCCGGACGACACCCACGACGCTTGCTGGCTGGCGGAGATGCTCGGGCTGGGCCTTCTTCCTACGGGGCACATTTACCCGAAGGAGGAGAGAGCTGTTCGCGATCTGCTCAGAAAGAGAGCGCACTTGGCCAGGATCCGCACCTCTTTGATTCTCAGTCTTCAGAGTATCATCGCCAGGAACTGCGGCAAGCGGATCAAGAGCAACGATATCAAACGGCTTCGTGAGGATATGATCGCCCCTATTCTGGAATACAACGAAGATCTGGCGCTAGCCGGAGAAGTGAGCAAGGAGATGATCGACTACCTTACGCGCAAAATACGGAGCGTGGAGCTGTTCATCGAGGGGAAGGTGGAGAAGAAGGAGACCTACCGATACTTGCACACCATGCCCGGTGTCGGCAGGGTGCTTGGCCTGACGATCTGTCTGGAGACGGGTGATATCAGTCGTTTTGCCAATGTAGGCAACTATAGTTCTTACTGTCGGAAGGTTCCCAGCCGATGGACGAGCAACGACAAGCGCAAGGGCAAAGGCAACATAAAAAACGGGATC
>JARGFZ010000127.1 GCA_029210965.1 bacterium
GACGCCTTTACAGGAACCGTGCCTTCCTGGATTTAAGCCTTTCTCCGTGTCCGAAGCCTGTCACGCCAGCGGCGTGATGCCTCCGTGGTGAAAACAACGCTTTTACAGGACCGTTTTTTAACCCAAGACTCAAGATCTTCTCAGTGTCCTCAGTGAGCTCAGTGGTAAAAATAAATCGCCTTTATAGGAACCGGGATCGCTTCCGTCTTCGTTCTTCGAACTACGCCGCGGCAGGCTGGATTCCGGACAACCCCGCCCCTTGCGTTGGTTTCCGGAATGACGGCATGTTCGTCGCGTCCCGTGCACTTGATTACGCTGCGCCTCCGCGTGAGGCAGCCTTTAGACGCTTTCATGGAAATCGGGATTGCCGCATCGCCCTCGCCATCCCCTCCATCCCTGTTGAATAAACATATTCCCTGGGGATTCCTGCCGTAGGACCCTTCTCCTGATATCTTCACAAAAGCTCTTTGAATTCATCCACCGTTAGACCCGCATCTCTGATAATTCCGCCCATGGTGAATGCATCGACGGGGTTCGCCCTCGGGATGGTAATAATCCTTTCTCCATTGGTCATCGCAATGTGTTTACCCTGCCTGGCAATCCAAAATCCTCGCTTCTCAAAAGCCTTCACCGCCCTTTGATGATTTATTCCTGGCA
>JARGFZ010000128.1 GCA_029210965.1 bacterium
CTAGACATAATGAATTGACCTGTCCAACCTTGAAGCCGTGGGTTATCCTTTGAGGTTGGGAACTTAGAGAACCTTAGGACAGAGCCATAATCAAGGAGGACAGGTCATGAACAAGTTTAGCAAATACGTTGGGCTAGATACACACAAAGATACGATTGCGGTGGCCGTGAGTGATGCTTGTGGGGGTTCACCGAGATACTACGGTCAAATTGCCAATACGCCAGAGGCGCTCACCAAGCTGGTGAAGAAACTCAGTACAGGTGGGGAAGTTCTGTCGTTTTGTTACGAGGCAGGGCCCTGTGGTTATGGGATCTATCGTCACATTTCCGGAAATGTGACGATAGATCCCATAACCACAGGGCCCTGCCTCGTAACAAAACGACAGAACTTCCCCACCTGTACTGAGTTTCTTCACCAGCTTGGTGAGCGCCTCTGGCGTATTGGCAATTTGACCGTAGTATCTCGGTGAACCCCCACAAGCATCACTCACGGCCACCGCAATCGTATCTTTGTGTGTATCTAGCCCAACGTATTTGCTAAACTTGTTCATGACCTGTCCTCCTTGATTATGGCTCTGTCCTAAGGTTCTCTAAGTTCCCAACCTCAAAGGATAACCCACGGCTTCAAGGTTGGACAGGTCAATTCATTATGTCTAG
>JARGFZ010000129.1 GCA_029210965.1 bacterium
CGGTAACGCCGACGCGGCGACCACCGGCTCGGTGGGCGGGGACGGCCAGGACTTCTGGCTCTTCAGCCCCAACCCCGGGGATACCTCCTATGGCACCCTCATGGCAGAAGGTGGTACAGGTGACACCGTCGGCAGCGACGGAGTGATTATCGCCGCCGGCCACATTATCGCGCCCTAGGTGCCTCTTTCACGGTAACGACTGTTGGGTGAATCATCCCCCCAGAGTCTGACCCAGGGGCGGCGGAGTTATCCGCCGCCCCTTTTTTCTCTGCGCCCGGCAGGGCGCACCCACTTGAAGGTGCACATTATGTTCTGAAACCGGGTGGTATTAGGCTGGCCGGAGTGCTCATCGAACTGGCCCAGAAGGGTGGACACAGTTAACGGTTCACAGTTTACGGTTTACAGTCAACCCTTCCCGTTTCACTAATCCTGAAACATCAGATCCCGAACGCTGCTCTCCTCGCTTTCCTCTCCACTGTCATCCCGGAAATCGCAACGGACCTTTCACGGCGTAGCTGAAAGCGAAGACGGAGGAGCGATTATCCGGGATGACAGTGGAGATCCTGGGGGATGTACTTTTTCCCAACTGGGCCTCAGGCGTGCTTTACTGGATTCAGCCAGGCTAAAAGTTGTCAGAGTCAGGCTGTTGTT
>JARGFZ010000130.1 GCA_029210965.1 bacterium
CCCAACGGTGGGCCCCCGAAGAAACCCTCCGGGTCCTCGTCAACCTAGAGATCACCGCCCGCGACGAATCCAATACTCGCAGCCGCCTCAAAGCCGCCCGGTTCCCAGTCGAAAAGACCCTCGACGAGTTCAACCTGACCGAATCATCAATCCCCAAAGCCACCCACAGTTATCTGACCACCCTGGACTGGATCCCCCGAGCCGACAACCTATGTCTCATCGGACCGGCAGGAACCGGCAAAACCCACTACCTGATCGCCCTGGGACGAGCCGCCATAGAAGCCGGCCACCGGGTCCGCTACTACACCGCCATCGAACTCGTCGAAACACTATGGCGGGCCCTCGCCGACAACACTGTCGGCAAGACCATCGAACAAATCTGCCGCCACAACCTCATCGTCGTCGACGAAATCGGCTTTGCGCCCCTCGACCACACCGGCTGCCAACTCCTGTTCCGGCTCATCTCCGCCGCCTACGAAAAACGCTCCATCGCCATCGCATCACATTCACCATTCGAAGACTGGGGACGGTTCCTCCCCGACCAACCCACCGCCGTCTCCCTCCTCGACCGGCTCTGCCACCCCAACCCCTGGCACCACTTCAGGTACAGGCGCCACCGCAGGCACAAAAAAGTGTCAACCCCCCATCGA
>JARGFZ010000131.1 GCA_029210965.1 bacterium
AGTCACGTACCCCCGGCAAAGCCGGGGGCTTGAACTGTGAACCGCTCAAAGCGGTTATTAAAACCTCGGGCCGCCTAAAGGCGGCTAACGCAACAACTGCAGTTGATCCAGACGACGATCCCCTGCTTCCTGACGACGGATATAGTCGCGGTTCATCTTTTCATCTCGACCTACAGTTGACACATAATAGCCACGTGCCCAAAAATGCTGACCTACAAAATTCCTGGCGCGACCACCATAAGTACGGGCAATGTGAATCGCGCTTTTGCCCTTCATATAACCAATTACTTGAGACACCGCGTATTTCGGGGGTATGAAAAGATAGATGTGGATATGATCAGTACAAACATGACCTTCCAACACCAAACTCTCCCGTTGACGTGCTAACTCCCGAAATGCTTCTCCCAAATCATTCCGTATTTGACCATACAATACCTTCCTGCGACACTTCGGGATCCATACCACGTGATACTTGCAATCCCACGCTGTATGGCTTAAGCTTTTTACATCGTTCAACGAAGGCCTCCTTTCCTGTAAACTTTGAGCGGTTCACAGGGGGAGGCTTTCATTTACTCCAGGTACTGTCAAACTTCTCGGGTCCCCCGGCAAAGCCGGGGGGTTTCCTTAGGTACTAA
>JARGFZ010000132.1 GCA_029210965.1 bacterium
GAAGACGGCTGAGGGGAGGGGATTGAGGGGAGGGTGAAATAAACGCGATGACCCGGAATCCAGTCGCACCATGTCATTGCGAGGAGCGTCGAGAATGGCGAGGGCGACGCGGCAATCCCGATTTCCATGAAAGCGGTAAAGGCTGCCTCTCGCGGAGGCGCAGTGCGGCTGGCTGAAGGCCACTTCACAGAGGAAGGTGGAGAAAAAGTCGAACGCGGGGAAAGAGCGGTTCAGGCACGTAGATACTTAGACACGTAAGTCTTCCGGAATCCAGCTCCAGAATTGAAAAAAAGTTTCATCTCGATTCTGAAGCTCACCTCCTGAGCCACTGAGGGAGCTATAATTCACGGTAAGGCTATTAAACCCTCAGGAGGGTGCCATGGACAGGATGACCTTTTTCAAACGCGTGGCTGTACTGGTTGGCGCCTGTGCTTTGAAAGCAGTTCCCGCCGCGGCAAGGCGAAAAGAGCAGGTCGAGATCCAGCGGTCCCCCGTCGCCGGGTTCCAGTATGGGGAAGGGGAGGAGGTCTGGAGGGAACTCCCGGTGGGAGCGCCATTGGCCCTGGTCCGGGAGCCGGGCAACCCCCACGACGAAAGAGCCGTGCGGGTCCAGTGGAGAGGGCGCAA
>JARGFZ010000133.1 GCA_029210965.1 bacterium
TGAATTTCCCGTCTGGGAAAACCTTTGGTCAGCAAAAGGGTTTACCCCTTCCTTAAGGAAGCAAGCGCAGCTTGCCATCGCTGCATACTGTACCGATTGTCATAACAACAGTATTGCCCAGTTCGCCTACAGTGCCAATGCCAGTTCAGGCCACTACAGCACCAGGACGAACCTGATAGCAACCCAGGACTGTACTAACTGTCACAAGGACGCTACCAACGCCACTCTCTGGGGCAATGCACTTGACCCCGCCGATAGCGGTACATTCCCGCACAGCATTGCCACAACACCAACCCAGGATTGTTATGCCTGCCACAACGACGTGTCAGCCACAAACTTCCATAACATCACCCTGCAGGTGCCACCGCTCGCAAGTGTCAACTGCGTAGACTGCCACAAGACCGGCCTGACCATGACCACCAAACAGATCGATGAAGGAGTGTTCACAACCGGCGTCCATAGTAACCGTGCATGCGAAGACTGCCATGCAGGTGCACTCGACACCAACATGAATACCTATTCCTTCACCACCGACCCTGCAAAGAACTGTACCGCGTGTCATATCACCGGTACCCTTGGTGCTCCCGTCATCGCAGAACACAACGAACTCGCATCTGATATATT
>JARGFZ010000134.1 GCA_029210965.1 bacterium
CTTCGGGTCTCTTGGCCCCCTCGCCCAGATGTGGCTGCCTTATATGCGGTTTCTGTTCGTCGGGCCAGGATTTTGCCTGCAGCTTCCTTCAGATTCCGGGTCACCCCGGACACCCTTGCTGTTCGGCTAACGGTTCCCGCCATCGGGGTCCGTAGGGGACTTGCACCCCCAAGTCATCAGCTGAACACCACATCCAGCCGAACGGTGCATAAGCACCACGCGCCATGCCGGGCGCACCAATAAAAAGACCATCCCGATTGGGATGGTCTTTGTTTGCATTGGCACGCCCGACAGGATTCGAACCTGTGACCTACGGATTAGAAGTCGTGATTCTGCCGAAATAGTAGTTACGTTTGAATTAGTATTCAATGTAGCTAATCATTTTTCGGCTTAGCTTGATTCATATGTGTATGTTAAAAAGATTTCGCACACTTCACGTATTGAAGCAAGATAGGTGCGGAGTTTTTCCAAATGTATCTTAAACTGTCCTTGATGGACTACGGTGTTCCTCATTTCTATTGCATTTCTACACATGTCCAACAATATGGTTGGAAGTATCTCCTCGGGAAAAAGTATCGGAATTAAATATCTAAATGAGCCTGAAAGTCCAAGTTTCGTGACAT
>JARGFZ010000135.1 GCA_029210965.1 bacterium
CCGCGTTTGCAGCCAGCATCCTGTTCATCGTATTTCTTGGCGCGCTTGGGTTCCCTGCGAGAGGCCGCCTTTAACGGTCCGAGCACGACTTTGGGGTATTCCACCCACTTTTCCGGTTGTTTGAGCGAAATAACACCCGGAATTACATGGTGAAACAAATCACAATGGAATCGGTGGTAAAAGGGCTTTGAATATGCTAAGTTACGAGCGTTTGAAAACATCCGCTGGTAGGAATGGCAATTGCAGGCATAGATAAGTTTACTGCTTTGTCTATAAACGGTATCGACCAGGGATAGTGACACTTCGAGAGTTTTTTTCGTTCAGTGGTCGAAAGGAGCCGGGCCGCTTGAGGACGTCAAAATTCGATTTTCGGTGGATTTCCGTCCTGGCCGCTGTCCTGTCGCTCAGTTCGATCATACCGGATGGTAGACTCATGGCAGACTCGCCCAAGTTTTCCATATCCAACGACTTCGCACGGGAGGAAACTCTCCTTCCCGGCATCGAGAGCATCATCGACACCTATAATCAGGACTACCGTTTGAGCTGGTCTGAAACCTACAGCTCCAGGTTGAGTTTCGATGTGGATTTCGAGTTGGAAATGGAGGATATCATCCGGTCCCTC
>JARGFZ010000136.1 GCA_029210965.1 bacterium
GAAATGGCTGGATTGTCGTCCGCCAAAAGGGCAGCCACATCAGGTTCCAGAAAAGAACATCTACAGCAATACTCAAGCTGCCTCTCCCGGCACACCGTCCCATAAAGAGATCAACCCTTTCTCATATTCTCAAGCAGGCCCTGCTGACGGTGGATGAATTCAAAGAGCTTTTGTGAGAATATCAGGAGGAAGGTGTTCATCTCGATGACTGATTACCGCCTCAGGATCGTAGCATTGGCGGAGTCGGTTGGCGAAGGTGGATGGCGAAGGAGGAACACGACCCCACGGTTTATCAAATGCCTGAAGTTGTCATCGCGAGGCAGGAGGCCGTGCCGAAGCGATCCCGGTCAAAGGCCGGTTTCAACGATCAACGTTCAACGATCAACGTTCAACGATCAACGGCAGAGAGCGGACGCGGTTGCATGGGAGCAGGGGAGCATGGGAGCGTGGGAGGAATAGCGGTATCTACGTATCCAGGTATGTAGGTATGTAGGTACTTATGCACGTAGATACTTAGACACGTAGACACGTAGACACGTAGCGCGCCCCGCTGCCAGACACCGGGAGTTGTCAAAAGGCTCTCCGTAAGCTATG
>JARGFZ010000137.1 GCA_029210965.1 bacterium
TTTGAGATTCTCAATCTGCTTGACCGTGAACCGCTCCATAACCACCCTCCTGGGTTGTCAGCCATTAGGATTTGCTAACAATTTGCTAACAGTTTGACCTTGGTAATAGGCGAACAGTGTTGAAACACTCTGCAACATGAGATTAGCATAAGTTCCTGCAATTGCAAGTATGTTAGCTGTTATGCTGGATTGAAGTGGTCAGATGTGCAACACTATGAAATGCCTATATTTACTGACTCTTAATCAGTAGGTTGATGGTTCGATTCCATCGCGGCTCACCAACAATATCAAGGGGTTACAGGGTTTACCTGTGACCTCTTGCTTCGTTTGCCATCATTTGCTAACATATTTGCTAACAGATTATACCTTGCTGGGGGGCCATTTTTGTATGTTTCTAGCAGTTTTGAGGGGAATGTTATGCCAGGTGCCGTACATCGATTGAATAAAAAAGAATACAAGGTAAAGGCTGTGGCTCTCCTGGCCGCCGGCGAGAGTCAGACATCTGTTGCAAAGAAGCTGAAAGTGTCCCAACCAACGGTTTCCAAGTTTGCGCGGAAAGAGGATATCAAACCCTTAATCGAGCAAGCAGCTGC
>JARGFZ010000138.1:0-244 GCA_029210965.1 bacterium
TGTCTGGGCAATCATACTTCCTTTCCCACTGAGCATAGTTTTGGGACCTTAGCTGACGGTCTGGGCTGTTTCCCTTTCGACCACGAATCTTATCACCCGTAGTCTCACTGCCATACTTTGAATACCGGCATTCGGAGTTTGACTAAGTTTGGTACCCTGTGACAGGCCCTAGCCTAATCAGTGCTCTACCTCCGGCATTAACCATATGACGCTGACCCTAAAGCCATTTCGGGGAGAACCAGCT
>JARGFZ010000138.1:254-590 GCA_029210965.1 bacterium
CCGAGTTTGTTTAGCCTTTCACTCCTACCCACAGTTCATCACTGCCTTTTTCAACAGACTAGTGTTCGGCCCTCCACTCCGTGTTACCGGAGCTTCAGCCTGACCATAGGTAGATCACTCGGCTTCGGGTCTACCGCACCATACTCAACGCCCTATTCAGACTCGGTTTCCCTCCGGCTTCGGTACTCCAATACCTTAACCTTGCATGATACGGTAACTCGCAGGCTCATTCTACAAAAGGCACGCCGTCATCAGACCGAAGTCCAACTCCGACCACTTATAAGTCCACGGTTTCAGGTTCTATTTCACTCCCCTCCCGGGGTGCTTTTCACCACT
>JARGFZ010000139.1 GCA_029210965.1 bacterium
GTACACACCGCCCGTCACACCATGGGAGTCGGTTGCTCCAGAAGTCCGTGCGCCAACCCTTCGGGGAGGCAGCGGCCCAAGGAGTGGCCGGTAACTGGGGTGAAGTCGTAACAAGGTAGCCGTAGGGGAACCTGCGGCTGGATCACCTCCTTTCTAAGGAGTCTCGAAACAGCCTTCGGGATGTTTCTGACATTCCTGGTCAACCCGCAGACCACATCGTCGTAACAAGCTCACTATTCAGTCTTGAGGGAGCGAGACATCGGGACAGCAGTCCTCGATGTTCGTTCTTTGAGAGATTGGAACTCGAATTCTCGACTGGCCCGAGGCTTTTGGGCCTATAGCTCAGCTGGTTAGAGCGCGCGCCTGATAAGCGCGAGGTCGGTAGTTCAAATCTACCTAGGCCCACCATTTTGCCTTCCAGGCACTGGGGCTGTAGCTCAGTTGGGAGAGCGCCGGCTTTGCAAGCCGGATGTCGTCGGTTCGAGTCCGATCAGCTCCACAGAATCTTCTGGTTCTTTGAAATCATGCATACGAATGGCATTGCACAGATTGTAGAAAGATCGTGTAACCGAGTAGTT
>JARGFZ010000140.1 GCA_029210965.1 bacterium
GTGAAGACGCTGGTCTGGGTGTGGCACACCTCGCAGATGCCGTCGCTGGCGCCGCCGGAGATGGCGTAGCTGTTGGCGGCGTAGCCCGCCTGGCTGGTGAAGGTGATGTTCGACAGGGTTGTGTCCCTGGGCGTGCCGTAGCCGTTGCTGCCCATGGTGGTATCGGCCACCCCAGTGGGATTGTTCACGGCGCTGCGCACCATGTAGTGGTTGCCGTCCCCGTGGGGGTCGTGGCAGTCCACGCACTTGTAGTTGTAGTTGCCCGGCCAGGTCTTCGAGGAGCCGGTGGTCGCCCGGGTGTGGCTGACGATGTCGATCACCGTGGCGCTGCCGCCCACCCCGTGGCAGGTGTCGCACAGGCCGTTGGTGTCGGTCGCGTAGGCGCCCAAGCGGTACGGGTCGGTGCCGCTCTTGGTCGGCGCATGCTGCGCCCCGGCGGAGTGGCAGTTGTTGCAGCCGCCGCTGGTGGCGGTGTAGCCCGGGCCGGTGGTGCCGGAACCCGGGAACGCCCCCGCCTGCCCGTGGCCGGCGCTGGTGTACTGGGTCTGGTCGATGGCGTTGGGGGCGGAGTCCGCGG
>JARGFZ010000141.1 GCA_029210965.1 bacterium
TCTTTTTGATAGAGCTATAGCTAATGAAGAAAGATTAGCATCTAGTAGAGCAGCTATTAGAGATAGAGAAGAAGCTGAGATAAGAGCATATAATGATAGACAAGCGGTTAGTGCTAGTATAGCTGCTGAACATGCGGAAGCTACTTCTAGGCGTAGAGCAGAAGGGGAAGCTAGAAGAGCTACTTTAGCACGTGAAACTAGACAAGCAGAATTAGAAAGTGTCTTTGCCCCTAGAACTGATACTCCAAGAAGGGCAGAAGAACAAGCTAGTATTAGACTATTAGACCTAAATAATAGAATTACAGCTGCACGAGAAAGACAAAATATAGCTAATGCTTTTGGTGCTAGAGCTATAGGTGCTATGACTAATGCACAAGCTGACTTAATTCGTGGAATAGAAGCACAGAATACTGCACTTAGAAACTCTCAAAGCCTTTATCGTGGACTTCATGATGTTAATAGAGGCTTACTAGTTAGTATGTTTGAAATGGTTGCAGGTTATAGACTTGTAAACTTTGTTATTAATACTATACAAAAATCACTATTAGCTATTCCACAAGCAGGTATT
>JARGFZ010000142.1 GCA_029210965.1 bacterium
ACTCCCTGGCCATCAGAGATGGGCTTCTTCAGCAGGCCCGAATCGCTCAGTACGACGCTGATACAGTGCGCCTGGTTCTGGATATGGAGAGCGTCAAGGACAGCACAGCCACCGCCCTTTCGGACCCCTCGAGGCTGGTAGTGGATATCTATGGAGAGGGGCAGTTGACCCAGGGAGGCGATCCTGGAAATACTGGTTCGAATTCACCCGGATCAGAGGTGCTGCCCCTTTCCCAGCAGCTTGGTCTGAAGGTAAAAAGAATCGTTCTTGACCCTGGCCACGGCGGCAGGGACCCCGGGGCTGTTGGTCCTAAAGGGCTCAAAGAAAAAGATGTGGTGCTGTCCCTGGCAAAACGGATAAAATCTGCTCTGGAGGCCCGGGGATACGAGGTCCTGATGACAAGAGACAGCGATGTCTACGTCAAGCTGGAGGACAGGGCCATATTTGCCAACAACAGCAGGGCGGATCTCTTTGTCTCCATCCACACCAACGCCAGCAAAAACAGGGCGGTCCGGGGGATAGAGACCTATTTCCTGGGTGTTGCCCGGGATCGTCAGTCCAGTGA
>JARGFZ010000143.1 GCA_029210965.1 bacterium
TTTCCAGGCAATCGCGTCCAGCTCTTCTTGCGTATGCTGGCTCAAATCGCTGCCCTTGGGAAGGTACTGTCGCAGCAGTCCATTCGTGTTCTCGTTAAGCCCGCGCTGCCAGGGGCTGTGCGGATCGGCAAAGTAGACCTTGACCCCGGTGGCCGCCGTCAACCGTTGATGCGCCGCCATTTCCCGGCCCTGATCGTAGGTCAGAGAAAGGCGCGTTTGTGCCTCAATCCGATTCAGTACATGACTGAAACCACTCAGGGCGGCTTCAGCGGTGGCATTCTCCATCCTGGACAGCACGGTGAACAAGGTCATGCGCTCTACCAGCGTACCGACGGCAGAGCGGTTACTCGCTCCCTTGATCAGGTCGCCCTCCCAGTGCCCCGGGACCAACCGCTCTTCAATTTCAGGCGGCCGATCATGAATGCTGACCATGTCGGGGATTCGACCACGCCGGTCCTCGCCGCGTGCTCGCGGTCGGCGCTTGGCATGCCCAAAACGCAGCCAGCCGATCACGTCCTTGCGCAGTTCGCCACGCGGCATGGCGTAGATCGCCGTGTAAATGG
>JARGFZ010000144.1 GCA_029210965.1 bacterium
TCTAACCAACTGAGCTATGGGCCCGAACATCTCTATGTATCTTGATTCGTGTCATTTGTCAACCTTATATGCATCCCTGTTAGTCCAAAGTAGTAATGTCCCCTCTGTCCAAGTTACAAATGTCCCCTACTTCAACTTTTGCAAGGGGGCGACATGTCAGAGGAGATATTCACAATGAGCCACAAGGAACTGGATCGTGTCACCGTTATGAATGCGTTAGTCTCCGGTGCCATCAAGCAAAAAGTCGCTGCTGCTCAGTTAGGGTTGAGCATCCGCCAGATAAAGCGTTTGGTTAAGCGCTTCAAACGGGAAGGGCCGTCTGCCTTGGTCTCCCGCCGCCGGGGTCGGCCGAGCAACCGGTGTCTGCCCGAGGAAACACGCAACAAAGCGATCGAGCTCATACAGAAACGTTACCATGACTTTGGACCGACCCTTGCCCATGAGAAGCTCACCGAGAAACACGAGTTCTCCCTTTCCGTAGAGACCTTGGCAAATACCTCTTTACGAGCCAGGGGTTAAACCGTTTTTCTGAAAGCGTGATTCGGAAAGAGGACCCGAG
>JARGFZ010000145.1 GCA_029210965.1 bacterium
TTCGCTTGTCTATAAGTAATATCACCGGCAGCATACTTAACTGATAAAGCATCTACAGCCTTAGTTAGTTCTTGTGTTAATGTTTTTTCTTGTTGAATGTATCTAAGTTTAGAAGATTCTACAGAGTCTCTGCCTGTATTATTTACTACTCTTTGTAGTGCTACTGTTTCCTGATTAGCTTTTAGTAAAGCAGAATTAGTTGCCCTAGATTTAGATAGAATATCTGCTTGTCTAGCTTCTTCTTCTTTAATTAGTTGTTTCTTATGAGCAGCTACTTTAGCATTATTAGCCATGATAGCTTTAGCTTTAGCAGTTTCTAATTCTAGTTGGTCTTTAGCAGCTTGTCTTTCTAGGAGGGCAATTTCTTTACTATGGGCTACAGCAGCTGCTTTCTTATTCCTAATATCAGCTAAATGTGCTTTACCTACAGCTTCATAATGTGCTACAAGGTCTTTTCTAGCTATAGCACCTATATCTGCACTTACATCTTTATAATCTTTTAGTATTTCTTCGTAAATACCTAAATCTTTAAGAGAACCACCCCTACTTACAGCAG
>JARGFZ010000146.1 GCA_029210965.1 bacterium
GTGAAGCAGGTTCCCGTCAATCATACATCCGAAGTTAAAACTGCAGCTATTGAACCACAGGTGAACGTTCTGCCGGAACCAGCCGCGCGTCCGGACCCTGTGAAAATTGAACCACCATCGGAAGTCCTAGAGGCTGAAAATGTACCGCAGCCGGAACCGGGAATCGCTTATTTTCCCAATCAGGAGGTCCAGAAAACCAGCTTGCCCGGGACGGAAATGGATGTCTCTGAAAAAACGGCTTTACCAGATACCGGACACCAGATACAAGCTACTGTCTCCTACTCCCGCCCTTCGCCCTCCGCCCTTCGCCCTGAATTTCCGCCAGACGCTAGACACCAGACACTAGACACTAACCTTTTAGCCTTTGCCGGCGACCCGGCGGCTCTCGGGATGTTGACCAGGGATGCCCTTGGCCCTGACCTTGTTCAGGCCCGGATCCTCTTCCTCCCTGAACCGTTATACCCTGTCCTTTCCAGGAAAAGGGGAGAGGAGGGGAGGGTCGTTCTCGAGGTGACGATAAGTGCGCAGGGCGCGGTGCGCAGGGCGCAGGTAGAT
>JARGFZ010000147.1 GCA_029210965.1 bacterium
AACGTACCACAGCAGGGACACTCCCAGTCCCTACCACAGGGTTTCACAGGGTAAGTCGTACTCCTCACCTTACTTCTCCCGCAGGGAGAAGGATTTTTCTGAAATCAGCTGGTCGAGCCTTGCAGCTCGGGATGAAAGTGAACTTTGATCCCGAGTCGCAATGCTCAGCAGCTTCGGTGAGGAGGACGTAGCAGCATTAGATTCCCTTGGCATCCTTTGCGTCTTTAGTGAGTCACACGTTCTACCATGACGAACGAGCGAGAGACAAACCTTGAATTTTCCCCTGTTAATGAATTTGATCTAACCCCGTGTAACCCTGCTAGCCGAGTCGTAGCTATATGCGAAGACTGGTGATGCGGTCCGGGAATGACCGCGCTGCCAGTCACGTCGAAGCTTAAGCGAAGACGGATGGTCAGCCAGCTTTAATGTTTGGTTTGTCTGCGGCCCTCAGCGATAGCACCTGAAAAAGGTGTCCCCTGCGGCTCTCTGCGTTACAGCTTCTAGCTTTGCTTTGGGCCTTGGGCTTTGGACCTTAATTTGTTGTCTTTGGG
>JARGFZ010000148.1 GCA_029210965.1 bacterium
GTGGATGGGCAGGCATGCACCGAAACGGCGAAATCGGTGGCTCATGCGCGTGCCTGCGCTCCTGGCGCTTGGGCTTGTTCTGTTCATCGTCGGTCTGATCGCCTTTGCAAGGCTCGATCGGCCCTTGCGCGACAGCGCGCCGCCTGCGGCTCCAAGCGTCACGGCTCCAATCAGATAAAGTGGTACCGCCTCCCTGGCTTGAACAGGGGACCTCTGGATCCACAATCCAGCGCTCTAACCAACTGAGCTAAGGCGGCACTGTGGGCGGATTTACCGGTGCCGCCGCCCGATTGCAAGCCTGACGCAAACGGATTTGCCAGCTTTGTGCGACAAAGGCCCCTCATTCCGACCAGGATATCCCGAGGCTTGCCAAGGCGGCGTGCAAGGCGTAGCAGATCGCGAGTTTCAGGAGACCGTCATGGGCATCAACAGCGAGCGCGACATCGAGGCCAATCTTCAGAACGGGCCGACGGATCAGGGCATGGTGCGTCTCTTCATCGAATCGCAGGGCATCGAGGTGCCGATGGATTTCGACCCCGACGAAGCCG
>JARGFZ010000149.1 GCA_029210965.1 bacterium
GTTCGATGCGGTCTGGACTTGGACAATCAACTGAAACGGATTTTCGGGGGCGCAGGTTTCGGTTACGTTGGTCACGTAGCCGACGTGATCTTGCCCCCGCTTGCGGCGATAGGTCGCTTCCCAGTCGTCGGGGGATTGTAAGCTGTCAGCGCTCAACTCTGCCCCTGCCTTGGCGCGCAGCTGGCTCTCGTCGACGACGAAATGCTCTTTGAAAACGCATTCGAGAATCTGGTAAGCCGATTCCTGGACATACTTGGCCTGGAGTTCTCCCACCAATTTGTGCATCAACTCGCCCACCCGCTGCAGATGCTCGGGGTAGGCTTCGCGCTTGAGGGTATAGATATACTGGCCCGCCGTGCCTTTCAGATAGGCCGCAAAGTCGGCGGCATAGCGCTGTTGGTCACCTTCATCCAGCATCCGATGGACCCGTTGCACTACCTCGACCAACAATTGCAAACGGGTCGTGTGCCGAATGTTGCTGGCAATGAGGGTGCTATCCATGCGCAATTTGTGCGTCTTCAGGTTGAAGACCGCTATCTGCGCATC
>JARGFZ010000150.1 GCA_029210965.1 bacterium
TGGGCTGAGATCCGTCGCCTGCATAGGGCTGAGGGTATGGGTGTGAAGGCGATCGCTCGGAGGTTGGGGGTGGCGAGGAACACGGTGCGGTCTGTGTTGCGTTCTGAGACACCACCGAAGTATGAGCGGACGCCGCAGGGTTCGATTGTGGATACGGTGGAACCTGAGATCCGGGTGTTGTTGAGGGATACGCCGGATATGCCGGCGACGGTGATCGCGGAGCGGATCGGATGGGCCAGGGGGATGACGGTGTTGCGGGATCGGATAGCCGAGTTGCGGCCGTTGTTTTTGCCGCCGGATCCTTCGCAGCGGACCTGGTATCGGCCTGGGGAGCTGGCCCAGTGGGATCTGTGGCTGCCGGATGTGGAGATCCCGGTGGGGTTTGGCCAGACTCAGAAGTTGTGGACGGTGGTGGGTGTCACCGGTTTTTCACGGCTGATCGGAGGGCTGATGGTGCCGTCTCGGGCGGCTCATGATGTCCTGGCGGGGATGTTGGATGTCATTGAGGGGTTCGGGGCGGTGCCTCGTAAGGCGGTGTG
>JARGFZ010000151.1 GCA_029210965.1 bacterium
CTGATGGAGGTGGGGAATTGGTGGCGGATTTCGAGTCTGAGTTCCGGGTGGCGAAGGGGCGCAGCGGGATCCGGTGACTGTCCCGCACCAGACACGGAGACATCACGCCTCTGGCGTGACAGGCTTCGACGCGGAGACACGGAAAAGGCAAGCAAATCAGGATCGAGGATACAAGTTTTTTTTCAGGTCATATACTATTTTTCCAAATCAGCGAATCAGACGAAAGGACTTTTAAAAAAAAAGAAAACATGCAAAAACTTACCAGTAGCTCCTGCAGGGGTTGTAAAAAATCTTCCCCGCGTCTCCGCGTCCTCGCGTCCCCGCGTCTGAATTTACAGCACCCTCCTCCCTTCTGCCTTCTGCCTTAATATCAGGCGACGCGTGTTCCGTTGGGAACGGAAGCGTCCGCACTTAAAAGCACCACATCCCCCTCCCCGGGCACCGCTCCCAGGATCTGCACTAACTACTGGAGCCGGCTATTTTCTTTGGCGGGAAGTTTGTCACCGCGACCACCTGACGCCCCACCAGATCCTCCG
>JARGFZ010000152.1 GCA_029210965.1 bacterium
GAACTTCTCGAACACATCGTCATCACAACGCATGATCTCCATGAGACGACCCCGCTCATCGGGGATGACTTTCAGGGGTTTGACTTTGACTCCATCGATCATATCCAACTCCTTTCCAAAGCTTCTAACCACAGCGCGGTCATTCCCGGACCGCATCACAGGGTTTAACAGGGTTAAATCAAACATATGGGCTAAGATTTATATTTTGCCTGTGCAATCAACCCGTCGTCAATGTCATGGGTGACAAGCTGTGGAGCAGCCAAAGAATGGCTGTACTGTGGTAAGTTAATCGCCGCCTTTACAGGAATTGTTATTCCCCCTTCAGATTCCAGCTTTAATCTGTGAAACCCTGTGGAGCAGCCTATGAATGGCTGTGCTGTGGTAAATTAGCTTTTAGGCTTCATCAGCTATCAACCGTAAATATTCTCCATAACTGTTAGGATACCCCTCCGCCAGTTTCAGCAGCTGTTCCCTGTCAATAAACCCCATCCTGAAAGCCACCTCCTCGATGCACGCGATCTTGAG
>JARGFZ010000153.1 GCA_029210965.1 bacterium
AAGGACGTGGCAAGCTGCGATAAGCCTCGGGTAGGTGCACACTACCGTCAATCCGAGGATTTCCGAATGGGGAAACCCAACTGGGGTCATGCCCAGTTACCGCCTGCTGAACACATAGGCAGGAGGGAGGCAACCGGGGGAACTGAAACATCTAAGTACCCCGAGGAAGAGAAATCAACCGAGATTTCCCTAGTAGTGGCGAGCGAACGGGAAACAGCCTAAACCCATGTATGCGTATAGCCTGTGGGCGTTGCTGCATGAGGTGTTGTGGGAGTCGTCGTCTCTGGGCCACAGACCTGGGGCGGAGTTACAAATCGACGTGGTAGCAGAACAGCGTGGAACCGCTGGCCAGAGAGGGTAAAAGCCCCGTACGCGAAATCATGTCGACTCCGTGACGACCACCCGAGTACTGCCGGACACGTGAAATCCGGTAGGAATCTGGGGGGACCACCCTCCAAGGCTAAATACGAGACAGCGACCGATAGCGAACGAGTACCGTGAGGGAAGTGGTGAAAAGCACCC
>JARGFZ010000154.1 GCA_029210965.1 bacterium
TCATCTGATCTACTCCTTAACCTATCATATTCATCCTGCATTATGTCAGCGTTTGCAGGATTCTTTCCCGGATGGTGTTTATCGTTGGTTGAATCGATCCCGGGTTTAATTGATATGCTTTTTTGGTTACGTCTCGCCAAAACAGTTCCATCTGTGTCGGCGTTCCTTCATGTCCTTTTAATTTATCTTCAATACTTTGACTATGATTTTTTGATAATTTCATCTGCGAAGCTCCTATTTGGTTCTGGGATTTGATTCCAATATTTTGGATTAGTATAAACTATAATCATTGCTGTTGGTGATACTTGAATATATCTTATTATTAATTTCTTAATTTGGTGTGGTTTGGCCGATGAAAGTGACTGTATTATCGTTTTAGGAGACACATGGATATCAACATTTATTAATCCATGATTATGTCCCCACAATTCTAATGCGTCTGCTAACAGGTGGCGACATCGTTTGATTAATCCCACCTATGGAACCCTCCTGAATTGTTTATATATTTC
>JARGFZ010000155.1 GCA_029210965.1 bacterium
AGCCATGGCCGGTCCGGCCGCAAGCGCCAGCATTGCTGCTGCAACAAGTAATATCGTAAAGTTCCTCTTCATCGATCGGCTCCTTTCCCCTCCTGAATGATTAGGGTCGTGATTTACATATCTACGTATCTACGTGTCTACGTAACTATGTGTCTAAGTGTAAATGTATCTAGTCACGCCGGCGGCGTGATGCGCAGGTTGCCCGACACGCAGCTAGTACCTGGATACCTGCATACCTGTATACCTGATTATGTCGTTACCCGGTTACCAAGCTACCCAACTAACGACATATAACACCGTTTTACTCTTCGTTTGTCAACCATATACGAAAGCCATGGCCTTTCGTATATCTGGATTCCGGGTAAGGCGGTATCTAACGTATGTAGGTGTCGAGGTATCTAAGTAAAAACATATTGTCTAACCACCAGGAACCTTGAACTATTTTACCTAGGAGTCTGTGGAGGGTTCTCCGACAGGCTCCTAGATAGATGTGGTTCATTTTTCATAG
>JARGFZ010000156.1 GCA_029210965.1 bacterium
CAAACAAAATAGAATCGTATGATATGTGCTCCGGCTTTACCTTGTGATGCGGCCTTATAACGGCCGCACTGTGTACCCTTCTGTGGTTAATCAGCTTTTTATCTTTACTGTGTTCTGTGTTCTGTGTTCTGCGTTCTGTGTTCTGCGTTCTGTGTTCAGCGTTCTGGCTCCTCTTTTTCCCCGTGTCCCCGTGTCTCCATGTCTTCGCGTCCGGGATTTCCTTTATCGATAGAGAGGAAATCCTCGCCTGCACCTAAGGCTAATGGATATTTCTCCACTCCCAGGAGCTCCCTGATATCTTCCGATATCCTGTGGCGTATAAACTCCAGGATCTCATCCACTTCGCGGCGCATCCGGATCTCCCGGTCGCGCATTTCGAGGATCACGTCAATTCCGGGCAGGTTGACGCCCAGGTCGCGCTGGAGCCGCACGATCATCTCGAGGCGGTCCAGCTGGTCGGAAGGCAGCGCTTTCCCATCTTGTGCCGCCGCCAGCGCGATGAGGC
>JARGFZ010000157.1 GCA_029210965.1 bacterium
ACGACGTTTCTGTGGGAGAAGGGACCGTAAGCTCTCCGAGCGTAGCAACCGATGAAAAGGGTAATGCTTCAGTCCAGTTCACGGCGGGCGGTAAGGCCGGGCTGGTGACTGTCCGAGGTACGGTGATAAGCCGCGAGCCGACGGCAGAGGAAATCTCGGCGGCTGAAGGCGCGGTGTTCCTGTTCGGTCTGGATGAGGACCCTGGCCGCCTGGATGTAGCCGAGTGGCTGGTTAAACCAGGCGACGAGGTGGTCGAGGGCCAGCCCCTGGTGACCCTTGAGGATCGGGCCGGGACCATCTACACTGTCGTCGCTCCCCGTGACGGTATCGTGTCCACCTTCATGGCCGAGGAACGGGACAGAGTAGTATACGGCGACACTTTAGGATATGTATTAGAGGTCGCCGAATAAGTCGCGGAGACCCGCCTTCGCTAACGCCCACCGACCAGCTTCGGCGTGGCAAGCACGGAGACCCGCCTTCGCTAACGCCCACCGACCAGCT